>DATKPZ010000208.1:0-8101 GCA_035523815.1 Alphaproteobacteria bacterium | reverse complement strand
GACGGCGGGAACGTCGGGGAAGAGCGGGTTGATCTCGCGCGCGAGGCTCCGCCCGATGATGTATTCGATCTTGCGAATGAGCGGCTCTTCGTCGGAAGCAACGAACGTGATCGCGTCGCCGGCGGCTTTGGCGCGCGCCGTGCGGCCGATCCGGTGGACGTAGTCCTCCGGGACGAGCGGCACGTCGTAGTTGACCACGTGTCCGAGCTTCGCAACGTCGATGCCGCGGGCAACGATGTCGGTTGCGACGAGCACGCGGCACTTGCCCTTCTTGAGCATGTCGAGCGCGCGCGTGCGCTGTGCTTGCGTGCGGTTGCCGTGGATCACTTCCGAGGGAATGTTGCTCTTGGCTAATGCCGCCGCGAGGCGATCGGCACGGTGCTTCGTACGCGTGAACGCGATGGCGGTGTAGATATTGTTGTCTTTGAGCAGTTCGAGCAGGAGCTGCGTCTTGTGCTCCTGGGGTACGGCGTAGATACGCTGCGTGAGCAGCTCGATCGGCGCGTGCTCGGCTGCAAGCTCAACCCGAGCGGGGTCGTGCAGCATGTCGCGCACGAGCGCTGAAATTGCCGGCGGAAGCGTGGCGGAGAAAAACAGCGTTTGGCGCTTGGCCGGAAGCTTTTCGAGAATGCGACGAACCGACGGGAGAAATCCCATGTCGAGCATGCGATCCGCTTCGTCGAGCACGACGGTCGTGATGTTTCCGAGGCGGGCGTTTCCGCTGCGCATGTGATCCATCAAACGGCCGGGCGTCGCGACGATGATCTCAGCGCCGCGTTTGAACGCGGCAATCTGACGACCGAAGCCGACGCCGCCGTAGACCGGCTCGACCCGAATATTGGTATGGCGAGCCAGCGCAGCGAGATGCTCGGAGACCTGCTCGGCCAGTTCGCGGGTCGGCACCAGGATCAGGGCCTGTGTTTTGCCCCGCGGGCGGTCCATCAGTCCGCTAAGAATCGGTAAACCAAAGGCCGCCGATTTGCCGCTGCCGGTCTGGGCGCTTGCGAGAACGTCGCGGCCTTCGAGCGCCGGCGGAATCGCGCGCTCCTGAATCGGGGTGGGTTCGGTGAAGTGGAGGTCGCGCAGCGCGCGCAAAAGCTCAGGCTGCAAGCCGAGCTGTTCAAAATTTGAGATGATGTAACGTCTTTCAGGTGTGCGCAATTCGATCGCTTACACCGAAAGATCGCGCTGAGGGGGGACGCCGCAGTATCGCACGTGCGGGCCCCCTTCGTCAAGGACGTTTACCGCAGCGGACGAATCCGGGCGGAAATGGCCTTAAACGCGGTGACGATCTCGGTCGCATGGGCGCTGGATCAATATCGTCAGGTCCTGCGCACCGTCGGCTCGCGCAAGGGCCTGGGCCCGGTGCGCCTTCCGCAAGATCCACCCGACGTCGTTCGCTACTTTCGAGCGATCGGCGTGGGGCAGAACATCGACGTCTACGCCTAAAAAAAAGCCCCGCTTCGGTCCAGGCCTAGGCCCGAACGAAAGCGGAGCTTTTTCCTGTAGTCGCGCTATGCGTAGTCCGCGGTGCTGGTTCCGTCGGCCCCGCGCATGCTCGCCGCCGCATTGAACAGCGGTGTAGCAATGATCGAGACGATCAGGTTGAGGATCAGGGCGTAGAACGGACCATACCCCACCAGCGCACCGCCGAAGAGATGCAACGGGAAGGCCGCCGTGAAGTTCGTCTGCACGGCCATGTACGTGCCGGCAGCGATGCCGACGATCCAACCCAAAAGGAGCGCTTTAGGATTGAACCAGCGAGTATAAAGGCCCAGCACGAACGCCGGGAAGGTTTGCAGAATCCAGGCGCCACCGAGGAACTGGAAGCCGATCGCATACTGCGGTTTAATGAAGATAACGAAGAGCAACGAGACCAAGCAAATGGCCAGCGTGAGCATCTTCGCGATCCGCGTTTCCACCGCGTCGCGCTGCGCCGAGAACTGCCGGAAGATATTGCTGGCGAAGAGGTTCGCGCCGCCGATCGCCATGATCGCTGCCGGCACGAGGGCGCCGATCACGATCGCCGCGTAGCCCACCCCGGCAAACCAGTCGGGAAAGATCTTCGCGAAGAGCGCCGGAACGGCGAATTGCGGGTTCGTCACCTGCACGCCGGCCGCGTGAGCGGCGTAGCCGAGCAGCGCGAGAAAGCCGAGCAGGAGCGAGTAGATCGGCAGCAGTGCCATGTTGCGCTGCACGACGACGCGGCTCTTGGCCGAGAGTATCGACGTGATCGAGTGCGGATAGATGAAGAGCGCGAGCGCCGAACCGAAGGCGAGCGAGCCGTAGACGAAATACTGCGGCTGCCCCAGCAGCAGCGACGCCGGTTTGGGTTTGGCTGCAAGGGCCTTCCCCGCGGCGTCGAAAATGCCGGCCCATCCACCGAACATATGCGTCACCGCGACGATGGCCGCGATGATCGTGATGTAGATGAGCGTATCCTTGACCAGTGCGATCAGCGCCGGAGCGCGCAGGCCGCTGGTGTACGTGTACGCGGCGAGCAGGACGAACGAGATCGCCAGCGCGACCACGCCGTTGCCGATGGCAAAGAAGCCCCCGAGCTGCTGGAAGACGACCTCCATACCGACCAGTTGCAGCGCGATGTACGGAAGAATCGAGATAACACCGGTAATCGCGACCACGACTTCGAGCGAGCGGTCACCGAAGCGATCGCGCACGAAGTCCGCAGCCGTAATGTAGCCGCGGTTGCGCGAGACGCTCCAAAAGCGCGTAAGCACGAGAATGCCGAACGGATAGGCAACGATCGTGTAGGGCAGCGCAAAGAACGCCATAGGTCCCGCAGCATATGCAAGCGCCGGAACGGCGATGAACGTGTACGCGGTATAAAGGTCGCCGCCGATCAAAAACCACGAGATGATCGTGCCGAAGTTGCGACCGCCGAGCGCCCATTCGTGCATGTGATCGAGCGTGCCCGTTCTGCGCCAGTTCGCGGCGGCAAATCCCAGCACGGTCACAGCGAGGACGAGAACGATGAGAATAATGGAACTAGCTTGCATCGCGCTCGCCTCCGCGAACGAGAGCAATGTAAATTGCTAGCAGCACTCCGGAGCCAATCGTCCATGCCAATTGGTACCAGTAGAAAAACGGCATGCCGAACAGCGGGGGCTCGAGCCGGTTGTAGAGACCGGGAAAGAGCGTTGCAATGAACGGAATGAGTAAGAGGACATTCCACCAAGCGTTGCGTTTCATAAGCGCCAATTTTGCGCGCGGAGCCGCGCGCCTTCCTGGAAGGCAGGCCGAACAGTTGCTTGGTATTGCATAATCGTGGAGAGCACTCCCGAGGCCCTGGCGCGCGAGGTCGAGCGGTTGCACCGTTCGGGGAAGTCGCCGGAGGCGTTCGCCCTCGCGCTCGAGGCGGCTCAGCGCTTTCCGCAGAGTTCGCTCGCGCTCACCAACGTGGGCTATTTCTATATCCTGCGCGGCGAGCCGGCGCGAGCGCTTGCGGCCTACGAGTCGGCGCTGCGCGTGAGCCCGGGAAATGCCGAAGCGCGCCGCGGGCTTGCGGTCGCCAAGACGCAGTGCGGCATCGCCGCGCAAGGGGACTCGCTCTCCAGCGTGGCCTTCCGGGGAACGGGAACGCCGGTTCGGGTGCTCGTGCCGATTACGCTGGGAAGCGGGAACGTCGTCACCGAGCAACTCTTCGACGATCGCGTCTTTGCCGTAACCAAGCTCGCGGTCGAACTTCATCCGCCCGCGCAGGCGCTGCCCGACCACGACGTGGTGTTCAACGCGGTCGGCGAGGCGGACAGTTCGGCCGAGGCGCTGCAAAAAACGCGCACGCTGCTCGAGCGCACCGGCAAGCGCGTGCTCAACGATCCACGGGCGGTCGAGCGAACCGGACGCGCGGAGCAGGCGCGGCGCCTGACCGGCATCGAGGACGTCGTCGTTCCGTCGATCCGGGCGGTCGCTCGCGATGAAGTGCGCGATCTTCCGCTTCCGGTTTTACTGCGCGCCCCCGGTTATCACGCGGGCGAACATTTCGTGCGCGTGGACCGCGCGGAAGATTTCGATACGGCGCTTGCGCAGTTGCCCGGCGACGAGCTCTTCGCGATCGAGTTTCTGCAAACGCGCGAGCATGGCCGAGCCTACACGAAGTATCGCGTGATGGCGGTTGACGGTCGGCTGTACCCGCTGCACCTGGCGATCTCGCGCGAATGGAAAGTGCACTACTTCAGCGCGCAAATGGCAGCCGAGCCGGCATACCGGGAACGGGAAGCGTCGTTTTTGGCTGATCCCGAGCGGGCGCTGGGAACTCGTGCGTGGGCGGCACTGGCACGCATCGTCCGCGTGCTGGAGCTCGAATACGCGGGGATCGACTTTACGCTCGACGAGCGCGGCAGGGTCGTGGTTTTTGAAACGAACGCGACGATGGCAGTACGCTATCCGCCGCAGGATCCGATGTGGGAGTATCGCCGTCCGGCGGTCGTTACGATCCTTGACGCGGTGCGCGAGATGCTGCTGCGCTACTCGTCCATTGAAACGTTGCCGCCCTGATCGTCGAAGAAGAAGCGCGTATCGAACGCTTTCACTTCGCTGGTCGCGCCGTCACGGACGCGCGAATGAATCGAGAGGCGGTGAAGGGCGCGGCCGTTACGCTTGACCACGCCGCCGTAGGAGTACTGAACCAACGGCGTTTTTTCATCGATCGGCGCGAGGCGACCCTTTTGCACGAGCATGCTAAGCATCGTGTCTTGTAGTTTTTTTGGAATGAGCCGCGCGACGTCGTCGGCCTTGAGGCGTACGAGCTCGAGATCCTTTTGCGCCTTGTTTTCGACGACGACCGCGTCGTTATTCGAGAAGCGTATGACCGCGTCCCAATCGTCCGCGCTGATGCCGGTGAAGGTCAGGCCGTAGCGCCAGGCGGGCTTGCCTTGCGCGGTGCCCGGCTGCTGCCAGACCCGTTTCGCGCGGATCACCACGTTTCGTCCGTCGATTTGAACCCGGTAGTTGGCCTCTTCGGGGACCGCAGTCGGACACACGACGCCCAGGCCGCTTCCGGAGATGTCCAAACAGGCGCAATTGGTCCACTGCGTCCCGATCGCGACCCACGCCGGAAACGGCCCAGCGCGGCGCGCGTACTTGCGCCGGTTCTGGGGTGCACCGGTGAAAAAGGTGATGAGGTCGTTGAGCATCTACCTACCTATCATCGTCGCGGGCCCGGCCTTTACTTAAGGTCGTGACCTGCCCACGGCGCTCCTTCCGGCGCGGCGCCCCATCCCCGGGGCGGGTTCCGTGCGGACGCGCAGAAGAACCAAGGCCCATGGCCGATGCAGCGCTGCGGCCCGACCTCTCGTTGGTTCTGGAGCGCATAACTGACGGTTTCTTTGCGCTCGACGCGCAGTGGCGGATCTCGTACATCAACGCGCAGGCTCGCAAGTTGCTGCACGCAAGTCCCGAGTGCATCGGCGCGTTCTGGCTCGACGTGTTCCCCAAGGCCCGCGGCCGGCTTTTCGAGCGCGAGTATCAGCGCGCAATGCGCGACCAGCGCCCGGTGCAGTTCACCGAGTATTCGGCAACCGCGGAGCTGTGGCTGGAAGTAAAGGCCTACCCCTCGGCCGACGGCCTCTCCGTCTACTTTCGCGACGTAACCGCTCGCGTCGAAGCGCAGCGCGAGGTAGAGCACGCGACGTGGCGCCAACAGGCGCTGATCGATTTTGGGCGGGCCGCGCTTGCCGGCGCGACCTACGATCAAACGCTGTCCGACGCGGTGGACCTTCTACGCGAGATCCTCGATGCGGGCGTCGTCGATCTCTATCACTACGATCGTCTCACTGGAACCTTTGCGGTCATCCGAAGCACGGGTTGGGATCAGGGCGCCGTGCTCGACCTGGAACGGCCCCCGCTGGAGCATCTCACCTCGGTGCTGCGCAGCGGAGAGCCATTCGTGTGCTCGGATCTGCGGATCGATCCTCGCGCTCGCTCGCTGGCGCAACTCGAACGCTCCGGCGTGCTCTCGTGCATAGCGACGTTGATAGGGACGGTCGATGCTCCGGTCGGCGCGATCGTGGCGTACCAGCGGCACACGCGCACGTTTTCCGTGGGCGACGTGCGCTTCGTGCAGTCGCTTTCGCAGTCGATCGCCGAGTTTGCCTCGGCGCTTGAATCCAACCGCCTCATGTCGGAAGTGCTCGAGAGCATGCACGACGCCTTCGTCGCGGTCGACGGCGAACTTCGTATCACGTACGTCAACAAGCAGATGGCGGACTACTGGGGTCAGCCCGCGGCAGAGATGATCGGAACGCCGCTGCACGGCTACACTGAGCGTTTTGATCCGGATGGCCGCGTGATCCGCTTCTATAAAGAAGTACTCCGCGAGCGCCGTTCCCTCACGTTCGAACAACACTCGCGCGAGCGCTGGCACGAGACGCGGCTGTATCCCTTCGGGAACGGCGTCGCCGGATACGTGCGCGACGTGACCTCGCGCAAACAAGAGCAGGAGCGCGTGCTCGAGCTCAACGCGGAGCTGGAGCGCCGCGTAGCCGAGCGGACGACGCAGCTCGAGGCGGCGAATAAGGATCTCGAGGCGTTCTCCTATTCCGTTTCGCACGATCTGCGAGCGCCGCTGCGAGCCATCGACGGTTTTTCGCAGGCCCTCGTCGAGGACTACGGCGACGGCCTCGATCAGCGAGCCAAGGGATACCTGGATCGCGTGCGCCGCGCCGCCCAGCGTATGGCGGATCTCATCGACGCCTTGCTGCAGCTTTCCAAAGTCGCCCGCGCGCCGATCGGCTTTTCTCCGATCGATCTGGGCGCCCTCGCCGCGACGATCGTCGCCGAGCTTCGCGAGAGCGAGCCGCAACGATCGGTCCACGTCGTCATCGAGCCGGGCCTTCAAGGTCGTGGTGAACCGCATTTGATGCAAATCGTGTTAGCGAATCTGCTAGGCAATGCGTGGAAATTTACACGGCACACCGAGAATCCGCAGGTTTATATCGGGAAAAACAGCGAAGGCGAGTTCTACGTTCGCGATAATGGCGCCGGCTTTGAAATGTCGTACGCGGGCAAGCTCTTTGGCGCATTCGCGAGGCTTCACTCGCCGAGCGAATACGAGGGAACCGGAATTGGGCTCGCGACCGTGGCCAGAATCATCCATCGACACGGCGGCAACATCCGCGCGGAAGGAGCGCCCGGGCATGGCGCGACGTTCTACTTCACGTTGCCGCCGAAGGAAGCGTAGGCTCGGAGATGATGGGCAAGCCGTACATCCTGCTGGTCGAAGACAATCCCGACGACGTCGATTTGACGATGCGCGCGTTCGAGAAGAACCGCATCGTCAACGAGATCGTGGTCGTACGCGACGGCGCGCTGGCTTGCGAATTTCTTTTCAAGGAGTCGCCGAGTCACGCGAACGGGCTGCCGGCTTTGATTCTCTTGGATTTGAACCTTCCCAAAGTCAGCGGCCTTGAAGTGCTCGAGCGCGTGCGTTCCAACGAAGCGACGCGACTGTTGCCCACGGTGATCCTCACTTCGAGCAAGCAGGACGAGGATTTGATTCGGGGCTATCAGCTCGGCGTCAATAGCTACGTGCGAAAACCGGTCGATTTCAACGCGTTTGTCGAGGCCGTGCGTCAGGTCGGGCTGTACTGGCTCGTGCTCAACGAGCCGCCTCCGCGCGCAGGAGGGGGAGGAATGTAGTGACGCTGCGCGTCCTGTGCGTCGACGATTCCCCGGATGATGCCGAGCTCAACGTTTTGGCGCTCGAGCGCCACGGCTTCAGTGTCGAGAGCCAGCGTGTCGACGAACGAGAGGCCGCGCGCGTCGCGCTAGCTGAGCAGACGTGGGATCTGATCCTGTGCGACTATTCGATGCCGCACTTTAGCGCGCAGAGCATGCTCGAACTGTTGCGGGCCCAAGGCAGTGAGGTTCCGACGCTCGTGGTGTCGGGAGCGATCGGGGAAGAGGCCGCCGTCGAAACGATTCGTCTGGGCGCATACGACTACATTTTCAAAAACAACCTCAAGCGTTTGGGCCCCGCGGCCGAGCGCGCGCTCCGCGACGCCGAGTTGCGGCGCGCTCGCGCGCTCATGGAGGTGCAGCTTCGCGCGCGCGAGACGCGGCTTCGACTGCTCTTCGAGCAACT
>DATKPZ010000207.1:0-4834 GCA_035523815.1 Alphaproteobacteria bacterium | reverse complement strand
CAACGGCGCGCGCGACGGCGGCGCCGCATGGGTCGCGCAGTTGCGCGAACGGTTGCAACTCGAATCGATCTGGAACGCGCCCGCGCATGCGATTTCGGGCGGACAAGCGCGGCGCGTTGCGCTCGCGAGGATGCTGGCGCGACGGCCGCGGCTAGTGCTGCTCGACGAGCCCTTTGCCGGACTCGACCGGCACTTGGTTCGCGAGTTACTCGGCGCGATCGTGGAGTGGCAGCGCGAACTCGGGTTCATGATGCTTTTGGTCGATCACGAATCCGACGTGCTCGAACGGCTCTGCACGCGCGCGGTCGTGGTGGAGCAGGGACGGATCGTGCAAGACGGCACGTGGAGCGAGCTGCGCGCGCGCCCCGCGACGCCGCTGCTTGCGCAGCTGCTCGCTCCGCTCTAACGCTTTTCGGCCTTGTAGGCGCTCACCGCGCGATCGGCCGCGCGAAAGGCTTCCGAGGCAATCGGGATTCCCGCGTACACGCCCGCCTGCAGGATGATCTCGACGATCTCGTCTTCAGTCACGCCGTTGTTGAGTGCGCCGCGAATATGCACTTCAAACTCGGGCCAGCGTGCAAGCGATGCGAGCATCGCGAGATTGAGCATGCTGCGGGTGCGTAGATCGAGTCCCGGGCGAATCCAGACGTTCGCCCAGCAGTGTTCGCTCGCGAACTCGGCAAACGCCGCCGCGAATTTGGTCGGCTGCGGACCGGGACGGTCGACGTAAGCATCGCCCAGCACTTTTCGGCGCAGGGCCTTGCCCTGCGCGATGCGTTCGGTTTCGTTCATGCGGTCCTCGCGCTAATACGAAGAAAGCGTCAGCGTGGAGGGATCGAGGCTGTAGGTTCCGGCCGACACGACATTGTTCGGATAGGCGCAGATCACGCTGTTGTTCGGGCCGTAGATGACGACGAGATTCGGTGGCCCGCATTGTGTCTGCGTCAACTGATAGTTCATCAGCATTTGGGCGCCGGGACTATTGGGCTGCACTTGGTACGATACGATCTGCTGATTGTTCGCACCGACGATGTAGCCGAAGATCGCCGCCGAGGTTGCCGCGATGGCGAGCGTGCCCCAAAATCCGCCGCCCCAATACGCGGGCGCCGGATACCATGCGACGCCGCGATTCCATCCCCACGCGGGTCCACGGTACACCGGATTGACCACGACCACGGTGTGGGATGGGCGATAATTCGGCGGCCGATAGTTCGGGCTCGGAGGGCGCGGCGGATTGGGCCGCTGCGCCGGCGGATTGGGCCGCTGCGCCGGCGGATTGGGCCGCTGCGCCGGTGGATTGGGCCGCTGTGCCGGTGGATTGGGCCGCTGCGCCGGTGGATTCGGCCGCGTATCGTTGTTGAAATTGAAACCGCCGCCTGGAGCCGGGCGCGTCGCGGGCGCAACGGGCCGCGCTGCCGGTGCCGGGCGAGCCGCCGGTGCGGGGTGCGCACCACCGCCGCCGCGCGGCGCTGCGAACGCCGTCAGCGGAACGCTGACCAGCAGAATGAAAGCGGAAAATGTGCGAGCGGCGTTCATGGTTGCATCTCGTCGATATGGCCGTGCAGTGAAACGTATGTTCCGCGCTTGGTCTGAAGCGCGAGAAGAATATCGCGCGGCGCAAGCTGCGTTGAAGAGTGGCGCAGCTGCTGCGCCTCGCTGGTGAGATTCACGTAAATCGTCCCGGTGATGAGCGGAATCTCGTGCGTCTTGCCGCTTTGTTCGAGCTTCATGGTCGATGGCAGGCAGCGCAGGATCGCGCCTGCATAACTGCACGCCGCGCGATCGATGACGAGCACGCCTTTGCGGTCCTTGGACCCGATGCGCAGCGTCCGCTGCGCGACCCGGATCAGCACGTCGTGATAGACGTTCACGCTTCCGTCACTCTGCTGAACTCGCATCGTTCCGGTCGCTGCGGCGGGCGCAACGTTCAGACCACCGAAGATGGGGATGAGAAAGAAGACGGCGAACGCCAATCGTGCGTTCATGGACACCTCCCTTGTGAAACCGAAGGTTCCCCCGGAGATGATAGCATGTCGGACTTGATTTTCCACGATCACCCCGCGATCTTCATGGCGTTGGTGATTCTGACGTTGGTGGCGACGCTCGAGCTGACCTACCGGTTCGGCGGCCCGCTGGTGCGGCACTTCGAGACCGACGACGTAATGTGGAACGCGATCCAAACGGGGCTTTTCGCGCTGGTCGCATTCATGCTCGGTTTCTCGTTCGCGCAAGCGCAAGGTCGCTACGACGCCCGCCGCGAGCTGGTTATCAAAGAAGCAAACACGATCGGCACCACCTGGCTGCGTTCCGGGCAGCTCCCGGAACCGCAGCGCGCGCTATTCCGGCGGACGCTGTATGACTACACCGCGATTCGGCTGCAGGCGTACGGTTCGCTGCAAAATACCGCGCTCATCCACCGAGCGCTCGCTGCGAGCGCGAAGGATCAAGACACCTTGTGGGATATCGCGTCGAGCGCTTTGCGCGCCCACAACACGAACTTGGGCTATTCGCTCCTGATGCAAACCTTGAACGACACGATCGACGTCTCGAGCGAACAGCGCTCGGCGCTCACGCAACACGTTCCGGTCGCCGCCGTGATGCTGACGTTTTCGCTGGTCCTGATCGCGGCCTTTTCGCTCGGACTGAGTTTCGCGCGTGCGGGTGCGCGGCCGGCGGTATTCTCGATGATTTATATCATCGCGATGGCGCTGGTCTTCGAAATGGTCCTCGACTACGATCGGCCGCAGAGCGGCGTTATCCGGATCTCTCTCGCGCCGCTGCAATGGCAGTTGGAGTCGATGCACCCATGATAGGAATGTTCGCCTTGCTGTTCGCCGCCGTATTGCCCGCAGACGCGGCGATTCCACGTTATCAGCATATCTTCGTCATCGTCGAAGAAAACAAGGACTATGCGCGCATCGTCGGCAGCAGCGATGCCCCGGTCATCACGCGGCTCGCGAAGACGTACGGATCGGCGTCGCGCTTCTACGCCGAAACGCATCCGAGCGAGCCGAACTACGTCGCGATGATCGGCGGATCGACGTACGGCATACGCGACGACGACGCGTTCTATTGCGTGCCGCACGATTCGCGTCCGTACTGTGGGCACAGCGATCGCCCGGGCTATGTGAATCACACGATCGATGCGCCGAACCTCGCAACGCAGCTCGAAGCGGCCGGGCTGTCGTGGAAGAATTACGAGGAGTCGCTTCCGGCGCCGGGCTCGCTTGCGGTGGTCTCGGGCTACTATGCCTCAAAGCACTCGGGGTTCGTCAACTTCGCAAGCGTGCAGCGCGACCCGGACCGCGCGCAGCATCTGGTCGGATTCGATGCACTTGAGCGCGACTTGCGCAGCGGCGACCTTCCTTCGTTCAGCATGATCGTGCCCAACGTGTGCGACGAGATGCACGGAGCCGGCCGAAGCGGAACGCCGGTCGATTGCCGCACCGATCATCCTGCGGCGTTGATCGAACGCGGCGATCGCGAAGTCGAGATGCTCACGCGCGAGATTATGGCCTCACCGGCGTGGTCGCAGGGGAACGCCGCGATCGTCATCACCTTCGACGAAGACGACGGCGGTGGAACGGAGGGCTGCTGTGGAAACGATCCGGCGGATCCCTCCAACGCGGGCGGCGGCCACATTCCGACCGTCGTGATCACCAATCACGGGCCGCGCGGCGAGGTGGATGCGACGCCGTACAGTCACTACTCACTGTTGCGGACGATCGAAGACGCGTTCGGCATCCACAGCTATTTGATGCGCGCCGGCGCGCCGGGCGTCGTCCCGATGGTCGACTTATTCAAAACGTGAACTTTGGCGCCGGGCACGGCACCGGCGCATGCAACGTAACCAAATCGACACCGCGCAGATCCCGTTTCTGCTAACATCCAGCCCGGCGCTTGCCGATGCCCAATCAAAGCCGAAAACGGGTACACCGGATACCATGGACCACTCAGAAATTCTCGCGCAGGCGGTGGCGATCGTCCGCGACGCCGGCACAAAAGTGCGCAACGAAGAACTCGAAGCAACGGTTACGGAGTTCGAGCGTTCGGAGGTGCGCAGCCTGCGATCGCTGGCGCGCGTCTATCGGATGCTTCAGTGGCCGCCGCAGCAGTAGTCGCGATGTTTTGAATCCGTACCGCCGCCGATCACGTTTACCCTAGCAGGGGGTTGTAAGGGGTCTGAACGATGATTGGCGCCGAAGGTATGGTTCTGTGGTCAACGCAAGCGAGCTCATGCAGCGGGTGCGCGTTCGGGATGCGGACGCATTCGAAGCGCTCTACGATTCCTACCATCGATTGGTTTACGGCGTGGCTTTGCGCGTGCTGGGCGACCCGGCCGGCGCGGAAGACGTGACGCAGACGGTGTTCCTCAAGCTCTGGACGTCACCGGAATCGTTCCGCGATGGGAATTTTCCCGGGTGGCTCGCGCGTGTGACGCGCAATCGGGCGCTCGATCTCGCGCGTTCGCGCGCCGCCCATCCGCAGGTCGAACTTCCCGCAACGATGCCCGAAGATGAGACCCTCGAAGATACGGCCTTCGCTCATCTCAACGGCGAAGTGGTGCGTCGCGCGCTGGAGACGCTCGGTGAGAACGAACGCGTGTTGATCGAAATGGGATTTTTCGGCGGGTTGACCCATCAGGAGCTGGCGCGGCGCACGCAGACGCCGCTCGGCACGGTGAAGACGCGAATCCGCGGAGCCTTGCGTAAGCTGCGCGTTGCTCTCGACGGAGTGGCCGCCCGATGAACGCGCACGACGACATGCTCGACAACGTCGCGGCGTACGCGCTCGGCACGCTCGATACCGACGAAGCGCGCGCGGTGGTCGCGCA
>DATKPZ010000206.1:0-8086 GCA_035523815.1 Alphaproteobacteria bacterium | reverse complement strand
AGATGTCATACGCTCCGAACGCGCCGCCGCGAAAGAAGGCGTTGAAATCGGACGCGCTGGGACGGACGCTCACCGCAGTCCGGGAAAGTCGAGCGCGGCGAGCGCTGCGTAGGTGACGATGCCGACCGCGGTCGAGAGGTTAATGCTGCGCACGCTGCCTTCGCGCATCGGGATACGCAGCGCATGCGTGCGCTCGCGCTCGATCAGCTCGCGTGGCAGCCCTTTGGTCTCGCGGCCGAAGACCAGCATGTCGCCGCGCGCAAAGGGCGCCGGCGCGTACGGACGCTGGGCGTGCGCGGAAAGGAACCAGCGCGTGCGGCCGCCGGTGCGTTCGAGAAACGCGTCGAGAGAGGGATGAAGCACGACATCGATCGCGTGCCAGTAGTCGAGACCGGCGCGTTTGAGCTCGCGATCGTCGATCGAAAAACCGAGCGGTTCGACCAGGTGCAGCGCGCATCCGGTGGCTGCGCATAGGCGCGCGACGTTGCCTGTATTGGGCGGAATCTCGGGTTCGACCAGCGCGATATGAAGCGGCGCGCCGCTGACGTCTTCGATGCCGCGCACCCGATCGCGCGGCTGCGTCATTGCAGAACGCTTTCGTAGTCGAGCCCGGCCGGCGCGATGACGTAGGCGACGCCGCTATTGCGTTGCCAGATCGTTTCAATCGCGCCGCGCGGATACACCACGCGAATCGCGGGTGCAGCCGGATCGTTGATCGCACAGTCGCCATTCTCGGTAAAGCCGCGCAGCACGGCCAAGTGACCATCGGAGTGCGGCAGCGGCGCTCCCGGGAGCTCGCCTTCGCGCCACGAGTACGAGATCACGAGCGGAATATTGCGTTCGATGAGCCGAGCGGCTTGATCGAGATTCTGCAGATACACCACCGCCGCGCGCAATCCGAGGCTGCCGCTGTACGCCGTGTTGAACGCCCAGTTGCCGGTTCCGTTGTACGCGCGATCCATCACCGCCCGGGCCGTCTCTTCCACTGGTCGGTCGATGCCGTGATAGGCGTTGACCATCGAGAGGCTGGCGGCGCTGCACCATCCGCGCTCCTCCTCGAGGACATATTGCGTGCGCGCGGGCACGTCGAGAATCATCGCATCGCGAGCATACGGGAGCGAGGGTTCCGGGCGCCGCGGCGCGGCAAACGCCAGCAGGGTGAAATCGATCTCGTCACCGGCGAGTTCGATGCCGTCGAAGGGTTGATCGGCGCTGAGCACGTCGACGTCGACGGTGATTCCGTCGCGATCACTGCTGGGGCTGAACGATTTGCGCCCGCTGCTTTGCCACTGCGCGTAGTCATACCAGGCGCTGGCCGGAGCACCGGCGCGCAGCACGCGGAAGCGTATCGTACCGCTGGGCGTGTAGGTGTTCCAACTGATGACGCCGCCGCGAACCGGCTCGAAGCGAAGTGTCGCGCCGCCGCGCACGTTGAGTATTTGCGCGAACATTACTTCACGTTCCACTCCCAGGCGTTCCAGGTGTCGCCGATGTACGCGCTCGGGTCGAACCCTCGCACGTCGTCAGAGACGCCGTAATAGGCGGTCTCCCAGTAGAAGAATACCGCCGGCACGAGCTTGCGAATGCGCGATTCTTCCTCTTGGTAGAGCCGCTTGCGCGTAGCTTGATCGAACGTCTTTGCGGCGGCGGAACTGGTTCGGTCGACGATCGGATCGCGCAACCACGACGTGTTCGCTCCTTTGGGCGGAATGAAAGCGGAGTTCCACAAGCCGGCGTTGTCGGGGTCGGGGGCGTTGGTGTCGATCGACCACTCCAGATCGTAGGTGCCTTTGTAAATCGGGCCGTCTTGCGCGAAAAATAGGCTCGCGGGGTAGTTGCGAATCGTGAGCTCGATCCCAAGCGGCCGCAGCGCCGACTGCATGACCAGCTCCGCGTCTTGGTTGCTCTTAGCCGAGACGGTGGCGGAGACGACCAGACGAAGCGGATGAGCGGGTGTGTACCCGGCCGCGCCGAGCAGTGCGCGCGCTCGCATGGGGTCGTAACGATACGGCGGCAGCACCGGCGCGGCCCACGAATCGGGAAAGATGTCCGAAACCGCGAGACGGTTGTAACCATGGTACACGGTGTCGTTCAAACGCTTCCAATCGATGCCGTCGGCGATCGCTTGGCGCACGCGAACGTCGGAGAGCCCGGGCCGGCTCATATTTATGCCCAGAGCGCGCCAGTTTGCAACCGACCGATGCACGACGTGGATGCCCGGAATTTTTGCCAGCGCCGCGACCGCGTTGACGTCGACCGTCGGGTAGATGTCGATGGCGTGCGTTTGCAACGCTGCGAGCAGTGAGTTGCTGTCGGGAATGATCGTCCAAACGAGCTCTTTGAGGTTCGGTGGGCCGCGCCAGTAGCGCGGATTCGGCACGAAGACGAGCGATGCGCCGTGATTCCACGCCTTGAGCAGATATGGGCCGCTCGAGATCGGCTTTTCGTTGAACGGGGCATGGTTGATGTCGGGAAGCTTTGCGAGGAGGTGCGCGGGCAACGGCGGATACGCGTTGCCGCCCATCCCGAGGATGCCCAAGGCCGCGACGTTGGGTTTCTTCAGATGGATGACGAGCGTATACGGATCGGGCGCATCCGCGGAGGCGATCGCATCCCAGCCGTAGTTCGACTTGGTGTTGTTGCGCGGATTGAGCACCGCATGATAGGTGAAGAGCCAATCCGCCGCGGTCAGGGGCGCACCATCCGACCACGTGACCCCGTGGCGCAAATGCAGGGTGATCGTGCGGCCATCCGGACTGATCCCGCCGTTCCGCGTGGTGGGTACGGTTAGCGCGAGGTCGGGAATCATGTTGCCGTTCGCGTCGTAGCGAAACAGATGCGTAAAGAGCAAGGCGTCGACTTCGTCGCTGGCCGCCGAGTGCGCGAACAACAAATTCAATGAATCGGGCTCGTCCTGCTTACCCAAGCGCAGGACGCCGGGAATCGAGCCTGGCCGCGAGCACGCGCACAGCAGCGCCAGCGCGAAGAGAGCGATCAGCCGCCGCACGGCTGCTCTTTGCGCAGCTGCGGCGCGACCGCGGCGTAGAGCGCATCGGGGCCGTTGCGCACCACGTCGTCGACCGGAAGCCCCGTTTCGCGAGCGGCCCGCTCGATCTGCGCGCGGGCGGCCCCGTCATCCAGGCTTCGTGTGTTGAGCGCGATGCCCAAGGTGCGCGCCGGTTTTACTGTCGCGAGCAGCGCTTCGTGCAGACGAATCAATTCGCGGTAGCCAAGCGTCGGCGTCGAATAGCCGCCGATGCGTTCGCGCACGGGATCGCATACCAGCACGAGTGCGTCGGGAGCTGCGCCGTACATCAGTGCGAGGGTAACGGGCGCGTAGGCCGGATGGTTGATCGCGCCTTGCCCCTCGACCACGATGAGGTCGGGATTGGATTGCGCCGCGTAGAGCACGAGTGACTCGGTTGCGCCGGGAGCGAAGTCGGCGATGACGCGATCGACCGAGATTCCCCAACCCGCAATCATGATGCCGGTCTGTCCCGTCGGCACAAACGCAGCGCGCTTGCCGGCACGCTGCGCCGCAGCGCAAAGTTCCAGAGCGACCGTCATTTTGCCGACCGCGCAATCGTTTCCGACCAGAAGCAAGGTCGGTGCGGCGACGGAGTAGACGGCGCCCGAGAAGAGCGGCACGTCGGGCGGTTTGCGCACGTCCCAGATCGTGGTGCCGGCGCGGTGCGCCGCCAATTTGAATTCGGTATCCTCGCCGAGCATGTCGTGCAGTCCGCTCACGATCTCGAGCTTGGCCGCAATCGCCGCGAGAATCTCGGCGCGCCAGGCTGCAGGCAACGCACCGCCTCTGGGCGCCGTGCCGATCAGCAGCGCGGTGGGCTCGAAACGCAAGGCTTCGGCGACGCTTGCCACGATGGGCGCGTCGCTGCGAAGATATGGCAAGAGGTCGCTCACGCGTTTGCCCGCGTTGGCCGGATCGATCACGGCGACGGTTTCATCGGCTCCGTAGGCGATCACGCCGTGCGCGGTCTTGGCGTCGACCGCGAAATGATCGGGTGCGAGAATGGCGTAGCGGCGCTTCACGAAGCGGCGAGCTCGCGCACACCGAGGCCCGGCTCGCTCGGGAGCACGAGTTTGCCACGGTCGTATTGCACCCCGGTGAACGGATCGTCTTTGGTGAGGAAGGGTCCGTCGAGGTCGGCCCAATCGACGAGCGGCGAAAGGTGGGCGGCGGCGGTCGCCGCGATCGCGCTCTCGACCATGCAGCCAAGCATGATTTTGAACCCGAGCGCGCGCGCGGTTGCGATCATCGCTAAGGCGCCGCGGATGCCGCCGGTTTTCGCGAGCTTGACGTTGACACCGTCGACGCATCCGATCAGCGCCGGCAGATCGCGCGCGTCCAGCGAGTCCTCGTCGGCAACGATCGGGATGCGCGAGCGCTCGCGAATCGCGCGCAACCCGTGCGGCGAACCGGCCGGAATCGGCTGCTCGCAGAACTCGATGTCGTAACGCGCGAGTTCGTTCAAGATGGGAATCGCCCGGTCGACGGTCCACCCTTCGTTGGCGTCGATACGTATCGTGCCGGTGTAGCGAGCGCGGATCGCTTCGATCGTTTCGATCTGTTCGCGCGCGGTGCCAAGACCCAGTTTGACTTTGAGGACGGGATGGTCGCCGATCTCGGCGAGTTTGCGCAGGGTCGTTTCGGTATCGGCGATGCCGATGGTGAACGACGTGTGCGGCGTACCCGCCGGATCTAGGCCGAGCAAAGCGTAAAGCGGAACGCCGAGCCGCTTACCCATGAGGTCGTAGAGCGCAAGGTCGAGCCCGGCGCGAGCGGCGGGCGGAATCCGCCGGTCGATGAGCGTCTCGAGCGCGAAGGGATCCTGCGACGTAAGCGGATGCTGCTCGAAGTAGTACGCCACGCTCTCGGGAGACTCGTGATAACGTTCCACGGGCGTGGCCTCACCCAGGCCCTCGAGTTCGCCGTCGCGGAGGCGGAAGAGTACGCTGTGCGCGACGGTTTCCTCTCCGCGCGCAATCTTAAAAGGATGCTTTAGCGGTAGGTCCAGTGGCGCAAGCGAGAGCGAAAGAGCCATGCGGGCGCATTCTGCGCGCGCCCGTCAATTCCTCAGCGACGGAAAGGCCGCGACGATCGCGCGCTTGATGGTGTCGCCGGAAAAGCGGACGGGGCGTCCGTCGACGACGCCGCGCTCACCGAACGCGTCGAGATAGATGACCGCGCGCGTGGCGCCGCGCGCGTCGCGCAGGCGAACCAAGTATCTCAGGTCGGACTGGCGCGTGTCGGCGGTGACGGCGGTGCGTTCGATTGCCGCTACGATGCTCGCAACCGTCGCGGGATCGCGCGACTCGACGCGGATGCGCGCACGTTCTTCGACGTCGCGCGGGCTGAGCGCGGTGCGATAGTTCACGTTATTCGGCACGTGATCGATCTCGAGCCGTGTGGCGCCGGTCGCTGCGATTGCGATGGCAAGTACCATGTCGTTCACGAGCTACCTCATCACGGGAGACGTGACGCGATAGGTGCTCCCGGCATGATCGTACCGCACGGACTCGCCGAGCATCCGCGCGGCGTGCCGTTCGCTGCCGGTGATGACGCGGCGTTCTTCGGCGTTGTCGTACCGCGCGTTCGGCGTGTTGCGCAGCCGGTCGGCGATGCGCGGATCTTCGACTGCGTGATCGACCTCGTGTCCCAAGCCAAGCGCCGGTGATTGGCGGCCTCCGCTCGTGGTGCGCAGGGCGCTATATGGATCCCACGCGATATCGTTATCGTTGGGATCGAAATGATCGTCGTTGCGATTATTGATGGTGAGCCGGAATGTGCGGCCTGCGGGCGCGTGCTCGAGCTCGCGAAAGAGTTTCGCCTCGATGGGGTCCCGCGAAAGATAAGATTTTGCCTTTTCGTAGAGCGCATCGGCAGCGCGGGGCAGGATAAGCGTTCCGTGGTGCATGCCCTTCCATCACGCGCGATGGGGCCGGTGTCAAGGCCTTGACGGCCAGTGGTACGTTAGTAAGGCTCGACTGCGCCTAGCGCGCAACATGCTATAGGTGCCGAACCGACTTGGATACCTAGGGAGCACCAGCTCCGGATACGACGAGAGGGCTTGGGCCTCGTGCCTGCCCACAAAGCGCCCGGGCCGCACCCACCTGCGAGACCGCAGGTTCAGTTGCCTCGCATGACAGACGCTACGTGCGGTTGAGTTCTAGATTGCGCGCGATCTTCCAGCGGGAGATCGCGTTCTTCATTTCGGCCCGTGTTGCGTCGCCCTGTGCGCGATCGAGCACGACAAAACCGTGAAACGTCTCCCAACTCGCTGGTTGCGGTTCGCGCTGCGCGTCCCACCAGAGCAGGACGGTCTTCGCTGCAAGCGCCTGCGGGTCGCTCGCCGTGTCGAAAGCGGCCGGGTCGATTCCGTAACGCAGCCACGCGGAGTCGGTTTCCTTGCTGACGCGTTTGCAATCGTGCACGCTCGCGGCGAACGTATTCGCGGAATTACGCAGCGCGAGCGTGACATTAGCAGACTTGGCAAGCGCCGACGCGACGCTCAGTTTGCCAAGCTGTTCGGTCCACGGAAACGCCGTTTCGGCGCCAAGGCGTCCGGCGAGGAGCGGCGCTCCTAGGGCCAATGCCCGGTCGATGGCGGCGCGCATCGGCCCCTCGTCCGCGCTGAAGAAGTCGTCGCTTGCAAGTGCCGCGATGCACAGGCCCAAGTCGGTCGCCGTCTTCTTGAGCTGGGCGAGGTAGTCGGCATCGGTGCGCGGAAAGTGGCGGTCGTCCAAAACCACGCCGTCGCTGTCCATTTCGCGTGCGGCAGCATCGAGAAATTCGAGTTGCGTGAGGTCACCGGTTTCGAAGTCTCGATGAAATGCGCCGCTCGTGCACGCAAGCTTCATTTTACGGCGCTTCGCCCTAGGCTGTGCGCCCCCCGCTACGCGGGTCCCCCAATCCTCGAGCCGCGTAAACGCAATTCCCCGGCAGAGATTCCCCTGGGGCGGCTTGAACATCCAAACTATGCGCATAGCCCTCGGTGCCGATCATGCCGGCTACGAATACAAAGATAAGATCGCCTCGATGCTGCGCGAGGCGGGCCATAGCATCGTCGATTTCGGTACGCACGATCCCACGCCGGTCGATTACCCGCAATACGGTTACGCGGTCGGCGAAGCCGTGGCGAGCGGTCAAGCCGACCGAGGTATCGTGGTTTGCGGATCGAGTCTGGGCATCTCGATCGCGGCGAACAAAGTTCCGGGCGTACGCTGCGCGGTCGTTACCGAGCCGCTCTCGGCCGAACTTGCGCGCCGTCACAACGACGCTAACGTGCTCGCGCTTTCGGAGCGGCTGACCGGATGGGAGATGATCGAACGCCTCGTCGACGTCTTCATCCACGCGCCATTTGACGGCGATACTCCGGAAGGCGCGCGTCACAAGCATCGCGTGGACATGCTCTTCGAGTTCGGCACGAAGCAGCGCGAGCGTACGTTGAAAGCAGTCGAATTCGGCGAAGTCACCGGCGCTATAACACCAAAGGAATTGCTCTAATCATGGATATTCTCACCCCCTCGCAGATCGAAGCGCAAGACCCGGAACTCTTTTCCGCGATTCGCCACGAGGAGCGGCGCCAGCGAGAAAACCTCGAACTGATTGCCTCGGAGAATTACGCGAGCCGCGCGGTGCGAGAAGCGATGGCCAGCGTGCTCACCAACAAATACGCCGAGGGTTATCCGGGAAAACGCTATTACGGCGGATGCGAATGGGTCGACGTGGCCGAGAATCTGGCGATCGACCGAGTGAAGCTACTGTTCGGCGCCGAGCACGCCAACGTGCAGCCGCATGCCGGCGCGCAAGCCAACATGGCGGTCTTTATGGCGCAGCTTCAGCCGGGCGACACGGTCCTCGGGATGTCGCTCGCACACGGCGGCCATCTGACGCATGGGACGAAAGTGAGCTTCAGCGGGAAGTTGTACAACGCCGTCGCCTACGGCGTACGCAAAGACACCGAACTGATCGATTTCGACGAAGTGCGAGCCATGGCGCGCGAACACAAGCCGAAACTGATCATTGCCGGTGCGAGCGCGTATCCGCGCACGATGGACTACGTGC
>DATKPZ010000205.1:0-3347 GCA_035523815.1 Alphaproteobacteria bacterium | reverse complement strand
CTGGGCAGCGCAAGCCGGACGATGGACGCCGTCACTTCCGCCGAGCATGCCCGGGCCGCCGCGCTGGTCCGCACGGCGCTGGCCCGTTTGGAGCGCTGTGCGGACGCTCGCTCGCTCGGTATCGAGCCCGCAGATTCACCGACGCGCATAGCGATGGCCGCCGAAGGATCGATCGCGGCGCTCCTGCGCCAGGGCCCGGCTCCCGCCGATGCCGCCCGTGCCCTAGAGGCTTTGCGGCAAACCGCCGATATGTTGGAGGAAGCCCATGGATATTAGCTCAGAACTTTCGGCTGTCGCCACCCGCATCGAACAGATCACGGGGGCTCCCGTTCAAATTCCCGGTATGCCGCAGCCGGCGCCGGACGGAGCCGGGGCATTCGCGGCGATTCTTCAGGCGCAGATGGCTGCCCAGGGCGGCGATTCGAGCGGCGACGGTGCTGCCGACGCGCCCGCCATGGTGCCGCCCGCGCAGATCGACTCGCTGGTCAACGACAACGCGCAATCGCAAAACGTCGATCCGGCGCTGATCAAGGCGATCATCGCCAACGAGTCGGGCTTCAACGCGAACGCGACCTCGAAGGTCGGCGCCCAAGGGCTGATGCAGCTCATGCCCGGCACGGCCGCAGGCCTGGGTGTCACAGATGCCTACGATCCGGCGCAGAACGTAGCAGGTGGCACGAAGTACATCAAAGGCCTGCTCGATCATTTCAACGGCGACGTTCGCCTCGCGGTCGCGGCGTACAATGCGGGTCCCGGCGCGGTGGAGAAGTATGGCGGCGTACCGCCTTATGCCGAAACGCAAAACTACGTGCAAAACGTGCTCTCCAGCTACGCGAAGTATCGCGGAGACCGTACGCCGTAGCTTCTCGCTGATCGCGTGCCTCGGCCTACTGTGCGGCCAGACCAAGCCCTCCGTCCCCGCGCTCTCGGCAATCCTGGCTAATCACGTTGCGGCGCTTGCGGCCTTGCATGTGAGTGAGCCGCGAACCCACGAGACGATTGGAACGCTGCTCGGCATCGGCATCTCCGGGACGTTTCACGAGTGGCAGCAGGGTGAGAGCGAGCGGCGTGACGAGTCGTTCGGCATTCGTACCGAGCGCATGCTGCGTGTCGGCGACAAGCTGTGGGTGCAAAATCCGAACGGGGAAATTCGCGAGCTGGAAGGCATCGTTGCGCGCCGTCAAGTGACCGAAGATTTCATCGACAGCGATCTCTTCGCGTCCCACCCGGAAGCGGTGCATTTCATCGACGCGGCGATGTTGCCCGACGGGCGCGAGATCTACCGCCTGCGCATTACTCCGCCCGACGGCGAGACGTACGAGATCGGGATCGACGCGAAGACGTGGTTGATCGATGAAAAATCGTTCGTCGACCACGACAGCACGCAGGTCGCGATTTTCAGCGACTATCGGGTCGTCGACGGCTTCCTGGTGCCTTACGAGGAAGTCGATTCGGACGGCGACCACCGCTTTGACATTACCTCGCACGTGACCAGCGTCACGGTCAATGAACCGATCGCCGCGAGCGTCTTCGCGCCGTTTACCGTCGAGGCGGTAGCCAACGCCGAACCGGTCACGGTGGGGTACGAGGAACGCGGCAACTTGATCTTCACGAGCGTGGAGATCGAGGGCAAACCGTATACGTTCATGATCGATTCCGCGGCGCAGGCCGACGTGTTCGACGAATCGCTGGCCTCCAAGCTCGGCTTGCATCCGCAGGGTACGGTCGAAATTCGCGGCGCCGGTCGCACGACCAGTCCCGGTATCGTTGAAACCCCGCCGATCAGTCTGGGCGGCGTCGTCTTCCCGATGCACGTGGCGACGGTGCTTCGTCTGCCGCCGCTCTCGTCGGTGCGCATCGACGGCATCCTGGGATATCCGTTCTTTGCCGCGGCTGAACTGCGGTTCGATCCGACGCAGGGGACGTTGACGATTGCGCGTCCGGGAACGCTCGCGCCCGACGGCACGCGTCTTGACGTCGACACCGATCGTGAGCTTCCGGAGATCGTCGCGCGGATCCAGGATGCGCCGACGCGAGTGATCGTCGACACCGGAGACGCAAGCGAACTCTTGCTCTTCAAGAGCTTCATCGAGCAGCACCCGGGACTCGTCTCGACCGCTGACGTCGGGCCCGAACTCAATCGCGGAATCGGCGGATCGGTGGCGGCGGTCGGCGCGGTCGTCGGCGTCTTGCAGCTCGGGCCGTATCGGCTCTTCAACCGCTACACCAGCGTCGTGCTCGGCACGACGGGCGCCTTTGCCGATCGCAACGACGGCGGCAATGTCGGGTACGGCTCGTTGCGCAACTTCGTTCTTACCTTCGACCTCGCCAACCACGGGCTGTTCCTCCAGCGTGCCGAGGGTTTCAACGACGGGCACGATCGCAAGCTCTCCGACGATCAGATCCCAAGAATTCCGTAATAAATCCGCCACATCGCGGCGACGCGAGGCGTGCACGATGCAGGCATGATCACGCAACAGCTGAGCGTCAGCATCCTCACCGCGCCGCTTGCGGCCATCGACCGGCGCGCGCTCTCACAGGCTTGGTATTCGGCGCTGCATCTCGCGCATGCGGGGAACGCGCGTGCTTCGTGCGGGCACCCGAGCTCCGCTTTGCCGTTTCACGAACGCGAGCAACGTCACGCCGCGGCGCGCTCCATTCCCGCGCCCGCGCGCGACCGGTCGGCGCAGCGACTGCCAAAGCGTTCGGTGCAATCGCGCAGCGCCGAAGCGCCGGAACGGCGCGCCGAGCGTTCGTCGCTCGCCCGGCGCATCGAACGAATGTTTTTGGACCCTGTGCGCCGGGTCAATCGCGCGACCTTCACCCTCGATGGAGCGCAGGCGCGCGTCCACGTCGCGCTGCAGACCACGGCGTCGGGAACGCGTCTCGTCGCGGTCTGCCCCGCGGCGGTTCGCGCCGGCGTTGCCCGTGCGTTGAGTGAGGCGCGCTATGCGCTCGCCGTGCGCGGCGTCGTTCTGCACGTCGACCTGAGCGAGTCGTGAGCCGATGATGGTCAACGCCGCGACGCAAGATGCACTGGACCGCATCGTTCAGCGAGCTCAAGACGTGCAGAGCGCGTTCACGCCGGGAGCCGTGCCGCACTTTGGAGACGTTGCGACCGAGCGCGCGACCTCGCGCGAGTCGCTCGATCCCCTCTGCATCGCGCCGCCGGCGGACGCGTATTTCGTGACGACCGACGAGCGGGGGCGAACCGTCTACACACGCGATGGCGGATTTGCCGTCGTGAACGGAACGCTCACCGGCGCGAATGGCCGCCCCATTCTTGGATTCACGTCGCCGGATGCGGCAACGAGCGAGTTGCATATCGATGCCGTGGATGAATCCCT
>DATKPZ010000204.1:0-9643 GCA_035523815.1 Alphaproteobacteria bacterium | reverse complement strand
TCCGCGTCACGCGCGTCGAAGGCGCGCGAGTCTTCGTCGAGCCGGTTACTCTCCCGAGCTACAAGTAAGAATGGAGCTGAATTAGCGTGGAACTAGCCACCGTCGGTGTGGTGATCGTCGTCTTCGTAGCGATCATCCTTTTCTTCGTGTTCTTATACTACTTTCCGATCGCTACGTGGATTCGCACGGTCGCAGCGGGCGTCCCGCTGGGGATCATTACCCTCGTGCGCATGCGGCTGATCGGCATTCCGCCCAGCGTCATCGTGGCGAACTACGTGCGCGCTCGCAAAGCCGGCTTGAACCTCACCGTCGATCAAATGCAGTCGCACTTTCTCGCCGGCGGTAACGTCGAGAACGTGACGCTCGCGATGATCGCCGCGCAACGCGCGCAGATTCCGCTCGACTGGCAGCGCGCCGCGGCCATCGATCTCGCGGGACGAAACGTCGTCGAGGCGCTGCAGACCTCGGTCACGCCCAAGGTCATCGAAACGCCGACGTTTCAAGGCGTCGCGCAGAACGGCATTCAGCTCAACGTCAAGGCGCGCGTCACCGTGCGCAGCAACCTCGACCGCTACGTCGGCGGCGCGGGCGAACAGACGGTCATCGCGCGCGTCGGCGAAGGCGTGGTCGCGGCGGTCGGCGCGGCGATCGATCATAAAGAAGTGCTCGAATATCCCGATCGCATCTCGAAGACCGTGCTGGCCAAGGGACTGGATGCCGGTACCGCGTTCGAGATCGTCTCGATCGACATCGCCGACGTCGACGTCGGCAAGAACATCGGTGCCGAGCTGCAGACCTCGCAAGCGGATGCCGATCGCAAGATCGCGCAAGCCAAGGCGTCGGAGCGTCAGTACGCGGCACTTGCCGCCGAACAGGAACAGAAGGCTGAGACGCAAGCGATGCGCGTGAAGGTCGTGGAAGCCGAAGCGGCGATTCCGCTCGCGATCGCCGAAGCGTTCCGCAGCGGGAATCTCGGCGTGATGGACTACTACAAGCTCAAGAATCTCCAGGCCGACACGGGCATGCGCGATTCGATCGGCACCAGCGTCGAAGGCGGCGGCTCGCCCGACGTCGGTCAGCCGCCGGCACAGCCCGGACGCTAAGCCGCGATGCACGACATTGGCCTGATCATTTGGCTGATCATCGTTGCGTTCGGTGTGATCTCGAGCATTCGTAAGAACATCCAGCGGTCGCGGGTGCAGCGTGCCCCCGCGCCCGCGCCCATGCCCCGGGGCGCGGTGAGGATGCAACCGGCACAACCGCCGCCGCCACCGCAGCCGCGCCCGCCGAGTTTCGCCAGGACGGAACTGGCCATGCCTCCGGTCGACGCGCCGCCGCTTGCGCCGCCGGCTGCGGTCGCGGTTCCGCTCACTCCGCCCCTACATCGGATTGGAACCTCACCGATTCGTGGTATGTTCGGAGGGGGTACGACGCTCGTGCGGGCAATCGTTGCCGCCGAGGTCTTGGGCCCGCCAAAAGCATTTCAGGAGCAAACGATCTGGAGTCCACGTCACAGCGAACCGTCGATTTAAGCGATCTCGAAGATCGCGTTCGTCTCTTCGGACAATTCGATCAGAACCTCTCCGCGCTCGAAGAACGGCTGCGCGTGAGCGTTCGCGCCGATGGAGACCAGCTCACGCTCGCGGGATCAACCGGTAACGTCGAGCGCGCCGAGTATGCGGTGCGCCGGATGCTCGATGCCGCCGTCGACGGCGCGCAAATCACGCCCGACGACGTGGCGCTTGCGATTGCGGATGCGGGCAACGGCCGAAACGGCGTTGCTTTACCCGGTACGCTGATCCGCACGCAGCGCGGCAAAGAGGTTCGGCCGAAGACCGCGGGGCAGCGCCAGTTCGTCGATTCCATCGAGCGCAACACGCTGACGATCGGCATCGGTCCCGCCGGAACGGGCAAGACCTTTCTGGCCGTGGTCATGGCGGTGCGTGCGCTCAAAAACCGCGACGTCGCGCGTCTGATTCTCTCGCGCCCCGCGGTCGAAGCCGGCGAGAAACTCGGATTTCTTCCCGGTGATCTCCGCGAAAAAGTCGATCCGTACTTGCGCCCGCTCTACGACGCGCTGGAGGATTTGCTCGACGGGGCGGTCGTGCAGCGCTATCTCGAACGCGGAACGATCGAAGTCGCGCCGCTGGCCTACATGCGTGGCCGCACGCTCAGCGACGCATTCGTGATCCTCGATGAAGCGCAAAATGCCACGGCGGATCAGCTCAAGATGTTTTTGACGCGCCTTGGATCGGGTTCGAAGATGGTGATCAACGGCGACGTCACCCAGATCGATCTTCCGTCGGGTGCTCGCAGCGGATTGCGCGATGCAGCGCGCCGGATCGGCGATCTGGAAGATATCGGCGTCGTCGAGCTCGACGAAACCGACGTGGTGCGTCACGCACTGGTGGCGAAAATCATCAAAGCGTATGCAAATCCATTACCGCAATGACGTGCGCGGCAGCGGCGTTGACGCGCGAGCGCTCAAGAGCGCCATGCGCCTGCTGCTCTCGGGCGTCGACCGTCCGGATGCGGCCATTTCTCTCACCCTGGTGAACGACGCGGCGATCCGCGAACTCAATCGCGAGCATCGCGGCAAAGACCAGGCGACCGACGTGCTCTCGTTTCCGCTCGAACCCGAGCCTCTGGCGCCCGAGCAGCTGCTCGGCGATATCGTCATCTCGATCGAAACGGCGCGCCGCCAAGCCGCCGAATACGATGCGCCGCTGCAGCGCGAAGTCGAGCGCCTCATGATTCACGGGCTGCTTCACGTGCTCGGCCACGATCACATGGAGCCTGATGAGCGGGCGGCGATGGAAGCCGAAGAACGGCGCCTGGCCGCGGCCATCGGCATGCCCTGGCCGTACGAGCACTGACCCGCGTGCGATTTTGGCGCTCGTTCAATCACGCATTTGCGGGCATCATGTATGCCGCGCGCACGCAGCCCAACATGCGGGCGCATCTGATCATCTCGCTGCTCGTGATTTTGGCGGCGCTCATTTTGCGGCTCGGTCGCGACTACGTGGTCGATTTGGTGATCCTGATCGCGATGGTTCTCGCGCTCGAGTTGCTCAACACCGCGGTCGAGTCGATCGTCGATCTGCTCACCGTCACGCATCATCCGCTGGCGAAAACGGCGAAGGACGCCGCCGCCGGAGCGGTGCTGATCGCCTCGGTGGCGGCCGTGGTCGTGGGATACCTCGTGTTCTACCAGGGCCTGATCAACGGAGGGCAACGGGTCTTCGAGGCGGTGGCGAGCGTCCCGAGCAATATCGCCTTCGTGGTGCTCACCGTGGTCGCGATCGCGACGATCTTTGCCAAGGCCTGGGTGGGGCGGGGCTCCGCGCTGCAGGGCGGGGCCATCTCCGGCCACGCGGCCCTGGCCTTCGCGGCGGCCACGCTGCTGGCGTTCCTCTACCAGCGGCCTCTGGCGGCCCTCCTCGCGTATTTCGTGGCCTTTCTCGTGGCCCAGAGCCGCGTCGAGGCCAAAATCCACAGCACGGGCGAGGTGGTGGCCGGGTCGGTCCTCGGGACCGTGGTCGCCCTGGCGGTCTACCTGCTGGCCCGGAGCCACCTTGGCGTCTGATAGGCATAGGCGCGAAAAACCGATGTGCTATAATGGCGCCGATTTGAATACCGACCCCGACCGAAGTCCCGCATCGTGACGGCGGCCAACCCTAACTGGCTCGAGATCGCCGCCCTGGTTCTCCTGGTGCTGGCTTCAGCATTCTTTTCCGCGTCGGAGACGGCGCTGGTTTCGGTGGGGCGCGTGCGCGCCCGGACACTCCAAGACCGTAAGCTTCGCGGCGCGGCGACGCTGGTCGGGCTGGTCGACGACAAGAGCCACGTGCTCACCTCGATATTGATCGGCAACACGGTCGCGCTGCTCGCCGCCGATTCGCTCGCGACGACCCTGGCAATCGACTTGGGGCTCGCGCAGCCGGCGCTTTGGTCGACCTGCGTGATGGCCGTGATCCTGCTGCTCTTCGGCGAGATCATGCCCAAGACGCTGGCGGCCGGGAGCGGCGATCGTTGGCTGCTCGCGCTCTCGCCTGCGCTGCGCATCGTGGCGGTGATCATCGGGCCGATCAGCAACGCATTCACCTTTGTTGCGAACGGCATTTTGCGGATCTTCGGCATTCGCGTCGCGCATCAGATCTACGTTACTGAAGAGGACATCCGGTCGCTCGTCGACGTCGGCGCGGAACAGCGTGTGATCGAAGAAGAAGAACGCGAGATGATCCACTCGGTCATCGAGTTCGGCGACACGATCGTGCGCGAGGTCATGACACCCCGTCCGGAAATCGTGGCGGTCTCGATCGACGACTCCCCGCGGCGCGCGCTCGACGTGGTGATCGCGGACGGCTACTCCAAGCTGCCGGTGTATCAAGAGTCGAAAGACGATATCGTCGGCATCGTGCACGATCGCGAGCTGCTGATCGCGCTGGCCAACGGTACGCTGGCGCAGACCAGCTTGCGCTCGCTGATGCGCCCGGCCTCGCACGTGCCCGAAACGAAAAAGATCGCCGAACTCCTGCGCGAGATGCAGCGTGAGAAGTTCTCCATGTCGATCGTGGTCGACGAATACGGTGGAACGGCGGGTCTGGTCACGATGGAAGATCTGCTCGAAGAAATCGTCGGCGAGATTCGTGACGAGCACGACCAAGACGAACAAGAGCCGATCCATATCGTCTCGGATGAAGAAGCGGTCGTCGAGGCGGGCACGAACATCGAGGACGTGAACGACAAGCTCGGCACCCAGATTCCGACCGAAGACTTTGAGACGATCGGCGGCTACGTGGTCGGCCTCTTCGGCCGGCTGCCGCGCGAGGGCGAAGAGATCACCGCCGATGCGCGCACGCGCCTGAAGGTCGACCGCACGCGCGGCCGCCGGATTCTTTCGGTGCGCGTCTTTATCAGCCCGAACGGCACCGTGGGCGACGCGGACGAAGTGCGCGTGGATGAGCATGACGTTGCTCAGTGACCATGATGCGCTGCTTTCGGCCGCGCACGCCGTTCGCGAAAACGCCTATGCTCCGTACTCGCACTTTGCCGTCGGCGCCGCGCTCGACACGGGCGAGGGCCACGTCTTTCTGGGCTGCAACGTC
The DNA here is from genome assembly GCA_035523815.1 of Alphaproteobacteria bacterium. Taxonomy (GTDB): domain Bacteria; phylum Vulcanimicrobiota; class Vulcanimicrobiia; order Vulcanimicrobiales; family Vulcanimicrobiaceae; genus Aquilonibacter. Next base: position 4,535 of record DATKPZ010000204.1, on the reverse strand, counting down.
GAAAACGCGAGCTACGGGCTTACGATGTGCGCCGAGCGCGTCGCTATCGGCGCAGCCGTAACCGCGGGCTATCGCACCTTCTCCGCGATTGCCGTCGCGGGACCCGAGGGCGTGCTGACCAGCCCTTGCGGCGCATGCCGGCAAGTGCTGGCTGAGTTCAACCCCGAGATGACGGTCGTGTACACCACACCCCATGGTCCGGCCACGATGACCGTGGCGGAGCTGCTTCCCCATTCCTTCGGCCCGCTCGTATAAAACACGCGGCATCGTGCTGCGCGCGCGTCCGCTCGGTGAGGCCGATCGCATCGTCCGCCTCTTCACCAGGGAACACGGAAAACTCGACGCGGTGGCGAAAGGCGTGCGCCGTGCCAAGAGCCACTTCGCCGGACGACTCGAGTTTGGAAACGAGTGCGATCTGCAGATGCATCGCGGGCGTTCGCTCGACGTGATCGTTCATGCCGATATCGTGCGCGCTCCGTGGGAACGTTTGGTCGAGCCCGAGCGCTTCGCAACTGCGCATCTGGTGGCGGAATTGATCGACGCCTTTTGCGAGCCTGATCTCGCCGTGCCGGACATCTACACGCTGCTCTCGGGTGTGCTGAGCGCGATAGCGGCGAGCGAGACGCCGCGTGCGCTCGTGCCCCGTTTCTCTCTCCGGCTTCTGGCCTCGCTCGGCATCGAGCCGCCGGTCGATGCCTGCATTCGCTGCGGCAAAGGCTTTGAACGCGAGCAGGCGTGGGTGGATTCACAGGCCGGCGGCTTCATTTGTTCGTCTTGCCGCGAAGGGTGGCGCGACCTCATCGAACTCGATGCCGAGGACCTGCGCAATTTGGCGGGCCTGCGCACGCCGCGAGGCGGCGGGGCGGCGGCCTTGCTCGCGCGTCCGCGCGTCACGGCCGCCATCGACGAGATCGTGATCCATCATCTGGGCAGAAAGCCGAAGGCCGCATCATAGCGATTCTCGCACTCGACGTCGGCAGCAGACGGATCGGCGTCGCCATGGCCGATCCGACCGAAACCTTTGCTCTGCCGGTCGGCACGATCGAACGCAGCAATCTGCGCGCGGATCTGGCGCGCATCGAGGAATTTCTGGAGTCGTACGACGTGAGCGATCTGGTCGTGGGCGATCCGATCTCGCTCTCGGGCGAACGCGGCATCGCCGCGCAGAAGATGGATGCCTTCGTTGAATCGTTGCGCGCGGTCTTCAAAGGAACGATCCACCGCGTCGACGAGCGCATGACGACCGCGCAGGTGACCAAGACGCTCATCGCCGCCGACGTGTCGCGCAAGCGCCGCAAAGAAGTCGTCGACAAGATGGCTGCCGCGCTCATCCTCGAGAGCTTTCTCGCGCGCCGGCGCATGGGCGGTTCGTGACTCGAAACCGGATCGTCGCCGTCCTCGTTGCGCTCGCGGCAGTGCTCGTCGCGGGCGTCTTCGCGGTGTGGTTCGCCCTCGCGTTTCTCGACCGCTCGCTTCCACAGTCGAACGCGCAGGTCGTCGTGCCGCGCGGTTCGAGCCTGGCCGATATCGCCGCGTTGCTCGAATCTCGCGGGATCATTCGCAACGCGCTGGCTTTTCGGGTGCTGGCGCGGGTCCGGCACGCCGACGAGCAGGTGCGCGCGGGCGCCTACGCATTTGCTCCGCACGAAAGCGCCTCGGAGATCTTGGATCAACTCGTGAGCGGCGGCGCGCAAGTCGCAACCTGGGTCACGATCCCCGAAGGATTCACCGCGCGGCAGATCGCGCAGCGGCTGCAAGCCGAAGGCGTCGGGCGCGCGGACGCATTCGAGCGCTCGTTCCGCGGTCACGAAGGTTTCTTGTTTCCGAGCACTTACCTCATTCCACTCGCAGCGACGCCGTCACAGGTCACGCGGATGCTCACCGACCAGTTCGCGAAGGAGCTTCCGCCCGATGCAGCGCAGCGCGCGGCGGCCTTGCACGTGACCCTGCAGCAGGCGGTCACCGTTGCCTCGCTGGTGGAGCGCGAGGCAAAGATCGAGGCCGACCGTCCGCTGATCGCCGGCGTGATCTACAATCGCTTGCGCCTGGGAATGCCGCTCCAGGTCGACGCGACCATCGAATATGCGCTGCCCAAGCACAAAACGGCGCTCTCGCTGCACGACTTGCAGATCGATTCGCCGTATAATACCTACGAGCACGCGGGCCTCCCGCCGACCCCGATCTCCAATCCCGGCCTGCCCTCCCTCCTCGCCGCGCTCCATCCGGCAAAAACCGACGCCCTTTATTACGTGTACTGCGGGAATGGGCATCATGTCTTTGCGAAGACGCTTACCGAACATCAGGCCAACATTCAACGTTGTCTCCATTAAGTCGCCATCTAAGGAGTCCACATGTCGTCCAATAACGGTGAAAGCAAGAGCGGACCGCTCGAATTGAGCGAGGTGCTCTACATCGAGACCAAGGACGGCGGTGAGCTGCCGTTCGAGGTGGTGGGTATTCTCGAGGATCCCGACGACGGCACGTCTTACGCGGTGTTGATGCACGAGCCGCAAGACGAAGAAGCCGAGAGTGAGTTCATCGTAACCGACCTCGAGGGCAACCTGCTCGAAGACGATGCACTCGCACAAGAGATCCTCGACGAGTTTCTGGTGTTTGCCGAAGAAGCCGGAGAGGAAGGCGGCGAGAGCTAATCCGCGTCCTCTTTCTCTCGGCAAGCGTCGGTGTCGGGCACGTCTCGGCGGCGAACGCCGTGTGCTTCGCCTTACGCGAGGTCGACCCGGGTATCCATTGCCAGGTCGTTGATTCCTATAAATATGCGGCGCTGGTGGTGTCGCGCGTCGTGTCCGACGGCTATCTGCGCATGGTCAAGACGATTCCGCAGATGTACCGCTACATCTACGATCGGGCCGAGCGCGCGACCGAAGTCGGGCCGTTCCGCACGTGGGCCCATCAATTCACGGCCGGCAATTTGCACCCGCTGATCGAACGCGAGCGTCCCGACGCGATCGTCTGCACGCACGCCTTTCCGAGCGGCGCGATGGCGGAATACAAGCGGCTGTATTCGGGCGCTCCGCCGGTGATCGGCATCGTGACCGATTTTGCCGTGCACGCGTTCTGGATCCACGACAATATCGAAGGCTACTGCGTGGCGACGCCCGCCATGCGCGATCTGATGATCGCGCGCGGCATTCGCTCCGAACGCATCGTGGTCACGGGTATCCCGGTCGATCCGCGCTTCAAACGCAGCGAGCAGCCGCAGAGCGTGATTCGCGAGCGTTTGGGCTTGCCGCTCGACCGGCCGATCGCACTGATGATGGGTGGAGGGCTTGGCATCGGACCGCTGGAGCGCGCGCTGCGCGCGATGGAAGAAGTGAGCGTGCCGATCGCCGCCGTCGTGGTCGCCGGTCGCAATACCCGCACGGAACAGCGGGTGCTCGCCGCCGCCGAGAACGTAAGCTACCCGGTGCGCGTGGTGCGTTTTGTGGACAACGTCTACGACTACATGCACGCGGCGGACGTGTTTGTTACCAAGCCCGGCGGTCTCAGCACGGCGGAGGCGCTTGCGGCGCAGATTCCAATCGTGCTGCTCAAGCCGTTGCCCGGACAGGAAGAGCGCAACGTTCGCGTGCTGACGGATTGGGGTGTCGCCGTCCGGGCACGGACGATTTCCGACCTTCCCGCGGCGTTAGCGGCGATTTTGACGGATTCCACGCGCCGCGAGCGAATGGTTCATGCAGCAGGGCAACATGGGCGCCCGGATGCTGCACGCGATGCCGCCTCCCTCATTTTCCGGCTCGCGAGCGCATCGAAGGAGGTTCCGGCGTGAAGCTTCCATCTTCGAGAACGTACGCGTTTTGGCTATCGCTCTTCCGCATCTACACCGGCGCATTTTGGCTCATGCACGGCATTCCGAAGTTTCTCAACAGCCAGGACTTCATGCCGCCCAGTGGGATGATGACGCAATTCCTGAACGGACAGATCGCGCACAACAGCGGGTTCTACCAATCGTTCCTCACCAACGTCGTATTGCCCAACGCATGGTTCTTTGCGAACCTCGTGCGCCTGGGCGAAGTGGTGACGGGATGTTTGCTGTTGCTCGGGTTCTACACGCGTCTGGGTGGATTCATCGGCGTGCTGCTGGCGCTGAACTATATTTCGGCAAAGGGCGGCCTTGCGCACTTGAGCGTGTGGTCGGGATTGGACTCCGCCGCGCTGGTGCTCTCGCTGCTGAACCTAGTGCTGCCGACCGGCCGTATGCTTGGCGTCGATGGGTTGCTCGCGCGCTTGCGCCGCCCACGGCGCGCCGAAGAGCCCAGCGTCGTCTTCGTGGAAGAGCCGCCGATGACGGGTCCGACCGCACCCAGCGCCTAGCCGCATCGCCGGCGCCTCTGCGCATGTTGCTATGAGGTATGAGCTCATCGACGATGCCGGCACGCCGCGATGTCACCGAGACGGGTCTGCGTCGAGCGCTGATCGTGGCCGGGGTCATGGCTGCGGCGTTGATGCAGACGCTCGATTCAACCATCACGAACGTCGCGTTGCCGACGATCCAGGGGAACCTCGGTGCGAGCCAA
>DATKPZ010000203.1:0-18165 GCA_035523815.1 Alphaproteobacteria bacterium | reverse complement strand
GTGTTGGAGTGCATGAAGGCGCCGGTATCGGTCATGATCGTGGTCAGGATACAGGTCGCGATCTTCGGGTCGATTCTCGTTTTCATCTCGCGCAGAAGCCGCATCACGGCCGTGCCGGTCGAGCATTCGCTCGGAATCACGAAGTTCAAGGCGCCGAAGTGCGAGTTCCCCAGATGATGATCGATGTCGAGCATATTGGCCCGATCGACCTTGGGAAGAAACTCGCCGGCGCGCGCATGGTCGCTCATATCACCGAAGACGTACAACGTATCCGGTGGAAAATCGGAGGGAATTTCACGCGAGACGAACTCGGCGTCCGGGAGGAAGCGCAGGTTCCGCGGCACGGGATCCTGATTGAAGTACGCGACCCGTTTCCCCAACCGCTTGAGCGCGATGCCAAGCGCGAGACCCGCGCCGAGCGTGTCGCCGTCAGGCTTGACGTGGCTGACCATCACAAACGCGGGTCGCCGGCGCAGTTCGGCGACGACCTCCGCTTCGGTCGCGGAGCGCAGCTCGTTCTCAATCATTCACTCACCTCCGGAGCGCTTTGACGCGCGGCATCGTCGCGCAGCGTCTTCGCCAGCGCGATCGCGCGCTCGGTCGAACGGTCCTCGACGAAAACCAGCTGCGGCGTATGCCGCAGATCGATGCGGTGTCCGAGCTCACCGCGCAAGAAACGCGCCGCGGACTCCAGCGCCTCGAGGGACTGGCGCGCCTGATGGCGGTCGCCGATGACGGAAACGAAGACCTTGCAGTGTTGCAGGTCGTCGCTCACCTCGACGTGCGTCACGGTAACGAAGCCCAAACGCGGATCCTTGAGCTCTTGCGTAATCAGCGTGCCGAGGATGCGTTGAATCTCGTGGTCGATACGCGCGAGTCTTTGACTTTTCATCTTTAGTCCTGAGCCTGTCGAAGGATCACGCAGTGACGAGCTCCGCCGCCACCTGCTCGGTGACGTAGGCTTCGATCACGTCGCCCACTTTGAGATCCTGGAACTTGGCAACTTGGATACCGCACTCGAAGCCTTCCGCGACCTCGCGCACGTCGTCCTTGAAGCGACGCAGGCTTTCCAGCTCGCCCGTGAACACGACCGCGGAGTCGCGCAGCACGCGCACCTTGGCGCCACGCGTGATCTTGCCGTCTTTGACGTAACAGCCGACGATCGTGCCGACTTTGCTGACCTTGAAGACTTCGCGCACTTCGGCGTGACCAAGCGTCACTTCGCGTTCGACCGGTGAGAGCATGCCCGTCATCGCCTTGCGCAAGTCGTCTTCGATTTCGTAGATGACTTGATAGAAGCGCAGATCGACGCCTTCGTTGTCGGACAAGCGTTTCGCGGTTTCGTCCGGCCGGATGTTAAAGCCGATCAGCACCGCGCCCGATGCGCTCGCGAGATTGACGTCGTTGGGCGAGATCGCGCCGACGCCGCCATGGATGACACGCACGTCGACCTCTTCGGTCGAGAGCGATTCCATGCGAGCACGCAGCGCTTCCAGCGAACCCTGACCATCGGCCTTGATGATGAGATTGAGCGTCTTCTTCCCTTCGGCCGGCATCTGCATGAAGGTCTCGAGCGATACGCGCTGCGAGCCGGAGCCCGCAATCCGAACGTCACGGCGACGCACCGCGCGCTTCTCGGCGGTTTCGCGCGCGACGCGCTCGTCGCTCACGACCATCAGCGTGTCGCCGGCGGCGGGAACGTCTTGCAGACCCATCACCTCGACCGGAATCGAGGGGCCGGCCTTCTTGACCTGTTTGCCCTTATCATCGATCAGCGCGCGCACCTTACCGAAGGTGCCGCCGACCACCACGATGTCGCCGACGCGCAGCGTGCCGTTCTGCACCAGCACGGTCGCGACCGCGCCGCGCCCTCTCGAGAGCTGCGATTCGATGACGACACCGCTCGCGCGACGATTCTTGTTCGCTTTGAGTTCCTTGATGTCGGCTTCGAGAAGCACCGTATCGAGCAGCGCATCGATCCCGGTGCCGGCCTTCGCTGAAACCGGAACCATTTCGATGTTGCCGCCCCAATCGACCGGCTGCAATCCTTCTTCGGAAAGCTGCTGCTTGACGCGATCGGGCTGCGCATCGGGCTTGTCCATCTTGTTGACGGCAACCACGATGGGAACGCCCGCCGCCTTGACGTGCGCAATTGCTTCCTTCGTTTGCGGCATGACGCCGTCGTCGGCTGCAACCACCAGAATCGCGACGTCGGTGACTTTCGCGCCGCGCGCGCGCATGGCGGTGAACGCCTCGTGACCGGGCGTATCGATGAACGTGATCTTGCGATCGTTGCGCTCGACCGTGTAGGCGCCGATCTTCTGCGTGATGCCGCCGGCTTCGCCCGCGGCGACGTTCGCGCTGCGAATCTTATCGAGCAGCGACGTCTTGCCGTGGTCGACGTGACCCAGAACCGTGACGACCGGCGGACGCGCGGTCATCATCTCGGGCTTGTCTTCTTCTTGCTCGACGGTGACTTCTTCGCCGGCCTCTTTCACGACCGCGTTGAAGCCGAACTTCTTCGCAACCGAAATCGCGACGTCGCTCGGAATGTTCTGATTGATCGTGGCCATCGTGCCCATCTTGATCAATTCCGTGATGACGTCTTTGATCGGAACGATCATCGAAGTCGCCAATTCCTGAACGGTGAGCAAGTCGGGAATCTCGATGGTTTCGAGCGCGCGCGACGGCGCCGCGGGGGCTGCGCCGTCGAGGCCGCCCTTCTTCTTGCGCTGGCGCTCCTTCTCGAGCAGCAGCTCTTTCTCGCGATCCTTCTTGGCCGCGGCCTTGTCTTCATGACTGCGCGGACGGTCGCCCGGACGGCCGCCGGCCGATGGCGCCGGCGCGTCGTTGGGATTCGAGGGAACGCCCGGCCGGGGTCCAGCCGGACGCGCGCCGGGGGCGAGCGGGCGGAACGGACCGTTGCCGGCAGGCCGGCGCTGTCCGGGCGGGGTCAGCGGACCGTTGCCGCGCACGGGCGCGACCGGACCCTTACCGCCTTGGCCGGGTAAGGCTTGGCCGGGGCGCGGCGCGACGCCGGGGCGACCGGGAACACCGGTGGAGGGACCGGGCGAGGCCGAGGCCGAGGTCGTTGGCGGGGGCGGCGGCGGGCGGCGCACGATCGAGTCTTGTCCGTGCGGCACGGGCTGAAGCCGCGGAATCGGCGCATCGCTCGGTGCGGGACGCGGCGGTCGCACCACCGCGGGGGGCGCGGCGGACGTCTCTGCGGCAGCGGCAGCTGCAGGCGGTTCGACGTCCACGGGCACGACGGGCGGCGCGGCGGCGGGTTTGGCAACCGGCGCCTTGGGCGCGCGCGGCGTCGTGCTCGGCGAAACCGGCCGCAAGCGCGGAACCGGGGCCTCGTCGACGGGCGGAGCCGGGGGCGGCGCGGGAGCAGCTTTCGGCGCAGCGGGTTTGCGCGCAGGGGGTGCCGCGGTCGCTGATGCGACGGGCGCAGCCTTGGGTGCGGGCGCCGGCTTGAGCACGCTACGAACCAGGTCCGCGATGTTGTCGGGGACGACGCTGAGCTGATTCTTGGCTTCGAAAACGCCGCCCAGGCGCTCGTTGAAAAGCGCGATCAGCTCTTTAGACGTGAGCCCCACCTCTTTGGCGAGCTCGAAAATGCGTACCTTACTACCGGTCGTTGCTGCTGCCATGTATCCCCACGTGGTCCCCACACGCGGGGTACCACAGCGTTAAGTCATCAAAAATGGGCCCTCAAAGGCTAGCCACACGGAGTGGCTAGATGAGAGCATTGTCGCTATCGAATATCACGAATTTCTGTCCATCGAACTACTTATTAAACCATATTCTGCCGCCGCAGATGCAAGACCCGGGTAGCGGCGGTTCTTCGCCGCCTGCGCTGCACAAGAGGCCGAGCAGAGGTAGGCGCCCCGGCCCGGCTGCCGTTTGCCGCCCGGCAGGTCGGGTTGCCAGCCGTCCGGCTGCCGGACGAATCGCGTCAGCGCCGCCTGCGCGAGCGCCTTGCGACAGCCGACGCAGGTCCGGATCGGCGTCACGTTTATTCTCCCAGGCGCTCCCGGCGGAACTCTTCGAGCTTGCGAATCAGCTCGTCGTCGACCGATGCGGCGACCGGGGCCTCTTCGCCGGTTTGCGCCTCGCCCGCTTCGGCGACCGCGTCGCCTTCCTCGCCGCCGGCGCGTTCGCTGCGCTCGGCCAAGTAGCGCTCGCGCGCCTCATCGGCTTCGCCTTCACTTGCAATATCGAGCCGCCAGCCGGTCAGTCGCGCCGCAAGACGCACGTTCTGACCATCGCGTCCGATCGCAAGGGAAAGCTGGTAATCGGGAACGACGACCAGCGCGACGCCGTCGTCTTCGAAAAGTTCGACGCTGATCACTTTGGCCGGCGCGAGCGCGTTCATGATGAACGTCTGCGGGTCGGTGTCGTGGCGAATAACGTCGATCTTCTCGCCGCGCAAATTGTCGGAGACATTGGCGATTCGGCTGGACTTGGGTCCTAGACACGCGCCGATCGGATCGACTTCGGCACGCAAGCTGCGAACCGCGACCTTAGACCGGCTGCCGCCTTCGCGCGCAATAGCCATGATCTCGACGATGCCGTCGGCAATCTCGGGCACTTCCAACTCGAGCAAGCGCTGCACCAGACCTTCAGCGGCGCGCGAGAGCACGACTTGTGGTCCTTTCGGCGACTTGCGCACGTCGACGACGTAGGCCCGAATAAAGTCGTTGATTCGGAACGTCTCACCCGGTACTTGTTCCGAGAGTGGAAGAATCGCTTCGTCGCGTCCCTCCAGCAGAACGTACATGTTGCGCTGCTCGTAGCGCTGCACGGTACCCGTGACCAAATCGTTGAGCTTGCGCGCGTACTTGTTGTACACGGTGTCGCGTTCGGCTTCGCGGATACGCTGCACGATGACTTGTTTGGCCGTCTGCGCCGCGATGCGTCCAAATTCTTTCGGGGTGACCTCTTCGTCGTAGAAGTCGCCCGGTTGATATGGGGCGCCCGCCTTTTTCATCGCAATCTCGAGCTTGGGATCCTCGACGGTTTCGACAACCGTGCGCCGATGGTAGACGCGGTACTCGCCGGTCTGCCGATCGACCATCACGATCGCGTTGGCTTCGCTGCCGTAGTGCCGCTTGTAGGCGGTGAGCAATGCCGCTTCGAGCGCCTCGAGCAGCATCTCAAACGGAATATTGCGTTCCTTCGAGATGAACTGGAGGACGTCGATGAGTTTTTCGTCAGCTGCCGATTCTGCCATGTGCTTTCCGTTCACGCTTATGTCGTTGAAGATCGGCGCGAGGATCGTATTCCAAATTCGCCGACTTGATAGTGGCGATCGGAAGCGGCAACTCGCCGTTTTCCGTCGCAAGGATGACCGTTTCGCCGCGCAGCCCGACGAGCGTGCCGCGATGCGTTTTGTTGCCGCCGATTTTTAGTGAGGTTACGATTCGCGCGCGCTCGCCGGCGAAGCGCTCGTAGTCGTTTGGCCGAATCAAGGGACGTTCGAGTCCCGCCGACTCGACCTCGAGCGAATACGGCAGGTCGATCGCCTCGAGCGCGTGATTGATGCGCGCTGCGATGCGTTCGCATGTAGCCAGATCCACGCCGCCGTCTTTGTCGATGGTGACGCTCAAAGAGGTCATACCCCGGCGCGAGTGCGCCGCGTGCGTCACGATCTCCACGCCGGACGATCCGCGTTCGTGCGCGATCGCGTCGACCGCCCGTTCGAAAAGATCCCCGAGCGTGCTTCGCGCTTCGGGGACCCCCGAAGTTTCGAGCGACGCTTCACCTTCGGCCCCGCGCTCCCCAAACGCCGATCGCTTGGGTTCCCCGGATTTCACTCTTTTGCTCCTGACAACAACGAAGCGCGGGACCTGCCCACGCTTACTGATCAAACCGGACCCTATCGTACCCTAAAATGACGACGGGCCGCAAGCCCACGTGGCTTGAGCGGCCCCCCGTTTAGAACGTCCTATGCGAATTTTTGCGCGATACCCGGATACGTCCGGTTTGCGTCAGCGCTTCGAAGCAGCTGCTCTTGGTGCGCCTATTCGCAGGCCATATGGCCCGGCGGATCTTGCGACTCCAAATCGCCGCCCTCCCTGCAGGGTTCGCGTTCCGCGATCCCGTGGCGTTTTCAGGAGCTACCGCTCCTGAAATCCGCACCTTGCGATGCGTCATCCGACAGTGGATGTATCACTATCTTATTCCGATAAAAGTCGCACAACAAGCGGGAATCGAAAATGCTACGGCGACGGAGGAGACGGGCGAGTGAACGGCACCAGCGCGCGCTCGGTACAACTTGCGCTGGCGTGCGCTTCCACGATCGGCGGGCCGAGACCGCCGTGGGCCGAGCCTCCGATCGACGTGCCGATAACGATCCCGCCGGACACGTTATGCGTCATATTTCCTTCCTGGAAGCCGGGCTGCGAAGCCGGCGGGTAACGAACCATCCAGCCCTCACAGATCAGCGCCGGTCCAACGCGGCGGGTGCTGGTCACCCACATCTTGTCCAGCGCATCGCTGCCCGCGCCGCGCTCCTCGAAGGTGAATTTCGTCATCGCAATCACCTCGGGCGGCGGCGTCGGTTCCATCGAGCCGCCCAGCCCGACGTGGAAATTGGTGTTCGCTTCGCTCGGATTGACCTTGTTGTGCGGAATCATTCCCGAAAGAAGACTTCCAAGGTCGTTGTGAATTCCGCCCCCCACCGATTTGCCCGCCGCGCCGCTCGCCGGCTGTGGCTTTGGGGTGGCTGGAACTTCGATCGGCCGCTTGGGGCCGGGGTTTTTTCCGCCGCTGCCCGGACGCGGTCCGGGCGAGCCTTGGCTCTTCGGTCCGGGCGAGGGCTGCGTGCCGGTGGTCGTGTTCTCCTTGGCGCCTTCTGTTGGACTGGGACTGGGGACACCCGCGTTTGCTGCGGGCGCAAGACTTGGGCGACTGACCGGTTGCGGCGACGCGGTCGGCGCGCTCGTTGCGCGAGCCGCAACAACGGCCGCGCTCGTCGGCGCCGCGGTCGGCGGCGCGCTCGGCGCGGGGGTTGCAGGCTTCGCCGTCGGCGCAGCGGTGGGCGCGGGAGGCCGGGGCGTCGGTTTCGCTGTGGGCGCGACCGACGGAACCGGAGTCGGCGCGGAGGTCGGGGGGATGCGCATCGCAACCGACTGGATCGGTACCGACGGCACGGCCGTCGGTACGGCAGGCAACTCGTTTTGCGGACGCGTCTCGTAGACCGGCGTCGTCGGTTGTGGAACGGGCTGCGTGGATGCTTGCGGCACGGGCGTTGGATTGGGCGGCGCGGTCGGCGCGAACTTTGCGAGCTCGTGGCGCTGCGGCGGTTTTGGTTGACGCTGCGGTCGCACCAGCGGCGCATGGTGCACGACCGGCGCAACGCGCGGGACGTTGGGAACGGGCGCGGCTTGTTGCGCGGGCGCCGCGACTTGCGCCACCACGGGCGCGCGCTGCTCGAGAGTGACCAGCGTCCCTCCGGAGACCGACTCGCTTGCGCCTTCCTGTGACGAACTCGATGCCAAGGTGAACAGCAGCGCAGCGATCAGCGCATGCACGATCAACGATGCGAGGTAGCTCCCCGCGAGTCGTTCGCGCCGGCGTGGGTCACGCGGATCGCGTTTGAGCATGCGCGGTTGGTTATGCGCTCAAAGGAGCGCAGGAGCCTGCAAGCATGGACGCGCATTTGCACGCTTCCATGGAACACCTCTTGCAAAAGCGCACCAAGATCGTCGCCACCATTGGACCTGCCTCGCGCCAACCCGACGTCATGCGTTCGCTCTTCGTTTCAGGCGCAAATGTCCTGCGCCTGAACTTTTCACATGGAACGCCCCCGGATCACGCCGAAGTGATCGCGACGGCACGGCGCATCGCGGCCGAACTCGATATCCACATCGCGATTCTGCAAGATCTCCCAGGGCCGAAAGTGCGCACCGGAAAGCTGCGCGACGACCTTACGACCGTGCGCCTGGAGCGCGACAATCCATTCGTGCTTACCACCGACGACGTTCCGGGCGACGAAACGCGAATCAGCGTCCAGTACAAGAATCTCCCTCGCGACGTCGCGGTGGGAAACCGGATCTATCTGCAAGACGGCCAGATCACCCTTCGCATCACGGGTAAGACCGAAACCGAGATCGACACAACCGTCGAGTTCGGCGGCGATCTTCGTTCGACGCAGGGCATCAACTACCCGGACGGCACGCTCGACATTCCCTCGGTCACCGATCGCGACTTCGAGTACTTGGCCTTCGGTCTCGAGCAGCAGGTGGACTATGTCGCGGTTTCCTTCGTGCGTTCAGCCGACGACATCGCTCGGGTCAAGGATTTCATGGCGCAGCGCGGCCGTTTCGTGCCGATTATCGCAAAGATCGAGAAGCACGAAGCACTCGAAGACCTCGACAACATCATCGACGCGGCCGACGGCATCATGGTCGCTCGCGGAGACCTCGGCATCGAGATTCCGCTCGAACAGGTTCCGATGGTCCAAAAGGCCATCATCGCCAAGTGCAACCGCGCAAGCAAGCCGGTCATCACGGCGACGCAGATGCTCGAATCGATGACGTTCAGTTCGAAGCCGACGCGCGCGGAAGTGACCGACGTCGCCAACGCCATTCTCGACGGGACCGATGCGGTGATGCTCTCCGGCGAAACGGCGCGCGGCCAGTTTCCGGTCGAGTCAGTGCATACGATGGCCGAGATCGCGCGCGAGGTGGAAAAGAATTATCCGCACGTGACGCTGCGCGAACGACGCCTCGCGGGCATGAGCCCTACCGTCGCCACCTCGATCGCCGAAGCGGCGACGCGCGCGGCCGACGAGCTGTTCATCCCGTTTATCGCGACGGGCACGACCACCGGCAACACCGCGCATCACATCGCGGCTTTTCGCCCGCGCGCCCGCATCATCGCCCTCACACCTTCGCCTGAGGTCGCGCGCCGCCTCGCTTTGCTGTGGGGTACCGAAGCTTTGCTGATAGAGCGCTACAATTCGTTCGACGTGTTGCTGTACATGACGGAGCAACGCATGACGCAAGTCGGCATCGTGCGCTCCAAGGACCTCATCGCGTTTACGACGGGCATGCCGGTCGGCGGGGGCGGCACGAACCTGCTCAAAATCCACGAGATCCCCTAAGCGTTCGCGCTCGCGAGCGCCACGGCGCGTCGCGCGTTACGAGCAGCCGTTCCCGCCGGTTGTCGTCAGCACCCAGGCGTCATACGCGGCGACCGGCAGGGGATTCGTAACCGCTCTCCCCTCGATATCGGTGTACACATGATCGGCGGGCAAGGTCGCATTTTCGGTGCCGGAGCCGCCGGAGTTTACCACGACCATACCGTTTGAAAAACGCCGGTAGTAAATTTGCGCATTGGCCGGGTCCTGCGTCATGGCGCTACACGGCGAGCCGAGCTGGGTGGCGTACTCGGAATGATACTCTTCGGATCCATAGCCGTAGCCCGAACCATTGTCGGCGCCCACATATAAGTCGGCGTTGCCCTCGTTGCCCATCAGGTACGTGCCGATCGAGTATTCGAGCTGATCGCCTGTGACGCTCGTTTGGCCGCTAAGCGCGTAACGATCGATATCGACAAACGCGACGCCTTGCTGCTGAACCCATTCCATGTACTTGTACATCGAGAGGAAGTAGCTCGGCTGCGTTTGGTAATTGCCGTAGTCCGAGAAGCCCGGCTCCTCGAGCTCGCCGTCGACCATGCGCATCAGCGCCTGTTCGTTCGCACTGGTGGTGCTGATGGCCGGATGATTGACGAGAACGGCATAGGCCGGTGATGCCGCCGAGGCAGCCGATCTCGCGGCGCTCACCCAGTTGAGCACGTCCTGCGTCCAGGTCGGATCGCTGCGCGACGAATAGACCATGTTGAAGGTGCCGTCATCGTTCCAGGTCCCGCAGGCGTATTCACTGGTGTTTTCGGTCTGCCCGAGTTCGGGGTTGCCGCCGTCCATGAAGTCGCTGAAAATCACTTGATCGAGCGCCATCGCGTTGTATCCGTTCGCCTGCATATAGCTCAGCAGACTTCCGATTTGATATTGCACCACGACAGGGTTGTGGAAGTTGAGCGGCACGTCGGCGAAGCCGTCGCCCGGGGAGTACGCGATGTCGTGCGTGGGGGTTCCACTCGAGGTGCAGGCGTAGAGGATCCAATCGGGATGATTTTGCTGCCACCATTGCAGGTTGTGCCCCGACGTGAGCGTGTTGTCTTCTTCGATAATGTAGTAGCGGGAAACCAGTGCTTGCGGATTGGCGGCGCGCCACGGTTGCGGATCGAAGGAGCCCCAGACCAGATCGTAGCGACCCGCGTCGGAGGTGATCTGCGAAGCACTCATCGAGGTGTTGGTGCTCGGGAAGTAGTCGAAGATTTGCGCAAGACCGATGCGGCCGTACGTGCTTCGAATCTTCGACGGAGGGTCGGCCGGATAGCTGCTCGGCGACGGCGTCGGCGCCGCCATATCGAGGGTATACGACGCGCGGTCGCCGCCGGTGTCGGTTGCATCGATCGTCAACTGCCCGGCCGCGCCGCTGCCGTCGTAGGCGATCTGCGCGAGGTTCATCTGCGCGGGACCGCTCGCGCTGGTCGCGGCCGCCGAACCGGATGCGGTTTCCAGCGACACGCCCGATGGAGGCGGCGCGACGCTCACGGTCACGGGCGCTTGCGATGCGTTGACGTAATCGCCCGGCCCGACGATCACCGCGTTCGTCGCGTCGAGCGCCTCGAGTGCGCCGTATTGAACGCAGCTCCCGTCGTTCGAGACGCAACTGCCGCTGCTTGGCGAGAAGGCGAGCGACGCGACCACCGGGTTCATCGTGAGGTCGACGGTGTTCTGCCCGGCGACGACATTCTGCGAGACGCTATTGATCGACAGCGGTGTGCCGGTGATGCCGCCTGATCCGTACAGTGCAACGGTCCACGCGTCCACCCCAACGGCATATGTTGCCGTGACGCTACAGGTCGTGCCGCCGGATGAGGCGCTGCAATTCGGCGAACCCGGCGCCAGATTCACGACGAGCGGTTTGGGTGAGGGCACGGGAGAGCCGGCGACTTCGGTCAGGGTGATGCCGGCGTACTGGGTATTCGGCGAGACGTAGCTCGGACGCACTTTCTTCATCGTGGTCGACGAGGGAATGAAGATCGCGAAGGTCGCCGATCCGGTCGAACGCTGCGCCGCGCCGGGGCTCACGACGGCGGCCGGAACCGAGGAACCGCCGCCACCGCATCCGGCGAACAGAACCACCCCCGCAAAGACGACAAGCCAGCGACGCATCTGCGTCAATGGTAGCGTGATGCGGCGCCCGCATCGCGATGCGGAGGGTTACCTGCGATGGGGCATTTCGGCCTAACGCCGCGCGCCGTCCGCCGAACTCTGGAACCGATACCAAACGAGCGCCAGCAACGCGAGCACCCAGCAGACCACGAGGTGCGAGACGTGGTGCGCGTGCTCGGTACCCGACTTGGTCAAGAAATTGATGGAACCGAGCCCGTACAGGGCACCTAGAACGAAGAATACGAGCGCTAACAGCAGAGCGAGTGGTTTCACGATAAGAGTCCTCGTTTACTCAAGATAAAGCAACATACACCGACAATAAGGCAATACCAGCCGAACGGACGTAGATCGTTCGACCTGAAGTAGCGCATCAGAAACGCGACCGAAAAGTACGCGGCGACGGCTGCGACCACGCCGCCTAGCACCGCTTGCACGAGCACGAGGTGGGCGCCCGGGGCGACGAGATACCGCGTTTCGAGGAGCGCCGCGGCGAAGATCACCGGCGTGGCCAAGAGAAACGAGAATTCAGCCGCGTCTTCGTGATCCAGATCGCAGAGAAGTCCCGCGACCATCGACGCTCCCGAGCGCGAAATGCCCGGAAGGAGCGCGAAGCTCTGCGCGAATCCCACCAGCACGCTCTGGAAAAAACTTAGGTGTTCGATCGGCCGATCGGCGCGCGATGGATTCGCGAGTTGCCGCCGGCGCAGCGCCTCACCGGCGAACATCACGAGACCATTGACCGCGAGAAACAGCGCGACCGGCGCGGGCGAGCCGAAAAGAGCGCGCACCGGATCTTGCAAGAGAACACCGAGCACGCCGACCGGAATCGTCCCGACGACCAGCAGCCACCCGATCCGCTCGTCGCGGTCTTCGGAGAGCCGCCCGCGGACGACGCTCGCCACCAGGGCACGGACGATCGCCCACCATCGTGCGCGGTAATACACGATGAGCGCGAGAGCGGTGCCGAGATGCAGCGCGACCACGAATGCAAGAAACGTGGGATTGGCGCGATCGATATTCGTCCAATGTAAGAGTGCCGGCACTAAAATCGTATGGCCCAGGCTCGAAACGGGAAAGAGTTCGCTGACGCCCTGGAGCACGGCGAGAATGAGCGCTTGGAAATCGGTCACGGGGCACTGAGGTACGCCGCAATGGGAAGGATTGCCTATGTGGGCAGCCTAAGCCGCGTAAGGCAGTGGATCAGCACGAAGATGCCCGTGCCGTCGAGCCGCAAGAGCGCAAGTTCGCTCGTGTTGGCGACTCACTGCTCGTGTCGTACAGTATCGGGGACGACTTCGCCCCCGAGTTCACCGAAACGTACGACATCGCGCTCGGCGGGATGGCGATGCTGACCAACGCCGAGCTCAATCGCGAGGATCCCATCAACGTGCAGATCGAGCTGCGCGGCGACTCCGAACCGGTCCTGCGCGTTCGGGGCATCGTGCGCTGGTCGCGCTATGACCCGCTGCTGCAGCGCTATCGCACCGGGATCGCCTTCCTCGACGTCGATGACAAGATTCGCACACACCTGCAGCGCTACATCGACACGCTCCACCTGCTCCGCGACATGGGTATGCTGTAGGGTCGCGCTCCTACCACGCGGTGAATTTTACGGAATAGGTGTAGGCGCTCGCGACCGCTTTGCAGGCGTGCGTCGCCGGAGCGTACTGCGCACCCCGAGCCATGCTGATCGCAACCAGGTCGAGCGATGAACTCCCGCTGGTCGAAAGCACGCTCGCGCTTTGGACCGCGCCGCTCGGACCGACGATGACGCTGATGCGCGCGATTCCGCTCACCTGCGATGCCCGCGCACCCGGAGCGATTTCGGGTGGCGGCGGCGAGGCTATGACTTGTACCGGTGTGTCGTTCGCGGCACAGTTCGGCGTCGCGGTGGCGGCCGGCGTGGGCGATGGAGGCGCTGCGGTCGCGAAGATCGCCTTGTTTTCGGCCAAAGCCGAGTTCGGATTCACCGCGGTGGCCTTGGCGAAGTGCACGGGCGCGCGGTGCGGCGCCGGAGACGGTTTCGGTGTATGCGGCGGGGGCGAGGGGAGGTGCGCGATGCGCGTCGTGCGGAGGTGTTCGATGTGAACGATCTGGACGTCGTCTTCGTTCGGCGTTCGAAACGGCCATCGGATGATGCCGGTCAGGATCAGGTGGATGAGCAGCGATAAAGCGAACGCGACGATAAGAAACCGTCGCGTCCGCTTGTTGTCCACGCTCTACCCTAGTTCGGGTCGAATTGCGCCTTGAAGATATACGAGCCCGTCGTCGGCTGACAATTCACCAGCTTGGGGGCATATTGCGACTGCCGCGCGGAGCGAAGCGCCGCTTGGTCAATGGCCATGTTGTTTGACGACTGCTGGATCTTCGCATCAACGAGCGATCCCGTTGGGCCGATGGTCACCTCGACGAGGACGGTAACCGGGCCCAGGCCCAAGTCGCGCGCGGAGTCCGGATAGTCGGGCGACATTGCATTGGTCACCGTCGCTTCCTGATTGGGATTGGCGCACGCGGGCTTCGCCGTAGGCGCCGGTGTCGCCGGGGTGGGCGAGCCGGTGCTCGTCCCCGCGGGTACGCCGTTCTCCGTTCCGCTCTTGACCGTGTACTGCTGCTCGCTCGAGGTCGTGCTCGAGTTATTGTGCGTTTTCGGCACGTTGACTTTGAGCTTGGGCTGAGGTGCGGTGTGGTGCGGCGGCGGCGTCTGTTGCGGCGGCGGCGTCGGCGTCGGCGGAGGCGTCGGCGTCGGCGGAGGCGGCGTCGGAACCTTGACCTGCACCTTCTTGGTTACGCTGACCTTCTCGACTTCTTGATCCTCGTGATGCTTGGCAAGGTTCGGATAGAACGGCGATGCAAGCCCGTTGATCAGAATCGAGAGCAAAAACGCAACGGCCAGATAATTGCGGATCCGTTCGCCGGTGGTGATATACGTCTTTTCTTTCGCCATCCGTTACGAACTCTGCCCCTCCGGCGTGCCTTCGATATGATTAGCTAAGCCGAAGTCGATCAAGCCGGTCGACTTGGCGGCGTCCATCACTTGCAGGATCGTTCCGTACGTCGCCTTCGGGTTAGCCTTGATGATCACGCTGCGGAACTTATGCCCGGTGTCCTCTTGGAGCGTCTCGAACGCGTCGTGCGCTTGCGAGATCGTCACCGTATTGGATCCGATTTGGATATTGTTCTTGTCGTCGATAATCACGACGATCTGCGAAGGCTGCACCTTGTCCTTGTTACGGGCGTCGGGCAGCTTCGGCTCTTTCGTTACCGAGGCGAGAATGATGAAGATAATGAGGAGCACCAACAGCACGTCCGTAAACGGCGTGATGTTGATGGTCGACATCACATCATCTTCTCCCCCACCTGTCGAAACGGCCACGAGTCTTGTTTAAACCTCCACCTAGGACGTGACGAAACCGACGTCTTCGAGTCCAGCTTCCTTGGCAGCATCGAGAATACGGATGATGACGCCGTACGGCGCCTTCGTGTCCGCGGTGATCGAGACGTGCTTGTGGGGCCGCTTGATCGCGGTGAGAATCATCACGCGATAGATGCCCTTCGTATCCGTCTTCGTTCCGTCCACGAAGATCACGCCTTTGTCGTTGACGATCACTTCGATGTCGTTCTTCTGCTGCTGTTGCGTTTGGTTGTTGTTGTTCTGGTTCGGAAGCTCTTTTTCAAAGCCGGGCGGCGTCACGAGTGCAGCCAGGATCATGAAGATGATGAGCAACACCAAGAGAACGTCCGTAAATGGCGTGATGTTGATCTCCGCCATGACGTCGGACTCTTGCTGCGCCGAGAGCAGTGACACGACGATGCCCCGGGCTTACTTCGCGCCGGTCTTCGACGGCTGATAGAGCTCGGTCGGGATCGGAGCGCCGGTATTGTGGAAGTGCAGCATTTCCGCGAGCTGATTCGCCGCAACGATCATCTCTTGGTTGTATGCCTTGATGCGCGACTTGAAGTAGTTGAAGAAGATCACGGCCACGATCGCGACGATGAGGCCGGCGAACGTGGTGATCAGTGCTTCGGAAACGCCGCCCGCGACGACCGCCGGCGTTGAGTTGCCCTTGAGCGCGATGTCTTCGAATGCGCGGATGATGCCGAGCACCGTACCGGACAGACCGATGAACGGCGCAATGACCGCGATCGTACCGATGACGCCGAGGAAGCGCTCGAGCGAGTTGAGGTGCTCCATGAGCGCGATCGAGAGCGCGTCGGTGATGTCGGCACGATTCTTCTCACCGCGGCGAAGACCGAACTCGAGGATACGCGGAAGCATGCCTTTGTTTGCCTGGCAAATCTTGATTGCGCCGTCGAGATCGTCTGCGGCGATCTTGGCACCGATTTGGCGCAGGAGGCCCTTGGTATCGCTATGCTGCGACGCAAAAAAGATCAGTCGCTCGATGACGATAGCGACCACGATGATTGACGCGATGAGCAGCATCCACATAACGGGGCCGCCGCGATCCATCACGCTGATAAATCCGTCAAACACGAGTTTCGAAACCCTCCCGGGTGTTCAGGTAAAGTGCACTAGACAATGGGAAACACGGGCGGAGCGCCGCCCCGTGAGGGCGGACCATTGGCCCATCCTCCTGGAAAGTCCTGGTGCATTGCGCACCGTGCGTCTGCTCCTTTGAACGCTTTTTTATTGGGGAATGTTCTTAATCTCGCTCTCGATCTGTAAAGCAAGCCCCTCGTTGCCGGCCGCCTTGGCCATCTGATCCGACTTTTGCAGGTAGCTGAGCGCCTGCGTCTTGTCGTCGGCTTTCTTATTCGTTTCGTAGAGCCGGGCGTATGCGACCCCGGCCGCGTAGTTCGCCTGCACGTCGTCGGGCGAACCGGCTACGGCTTTGAGCGCATACGCCTTGGCCTTGTCATAGTCGGGCTTGGGCATGCTCATGGTTGCAAACGCGGCAAGCGTATTCGCCGTGACCGCGTCCGGTGCGCTGCCCGCCGCCGCCGCCTGATCGAAGTCTTTGACCGCGGTTGCATAATCAGCGGCCTTCATTGCATCGCTGCCCACTTGCAGGTAGTGCTGCGCCATCGCCCGCTGGGCGCCGGTTCCGCTGGGATCCAGCGACTTCATCTCATCGGCGGTCGCCGCAGCGCCGGCTGAGTCGTTCGTGGCCAGGTACGCCTGGAGCAATTCCTGGTCGACGTTGACCTTCGCCGCCTTATTTTTCGGATCGTCGCCGAGCTGATCGTGTACGGCCTTGAGGGTCGCAAGCGCGTCCGGATACTGCTTGTTGGCCAGCTGCGCCACGCCGAGAGCAAACTTCGCGGTGTTGTCTCCACCGGAGAGCGCGATCGCCTTGTGAGCGAAGTCGAGCGACTGAGTCGGATCGGTCGCGGAGACGCGCACCGCGCCCGTGGCAAACGCCTGCGCGGCGATCGGCTGGAAGGGCTTCTTGATGTCGTCGACCCGGTTAAAGGTCGTCGCGGCTTCCACGAAGTCGTTGTCGTAGTACTGCGCCACCCCGAGAAGCTGCAGCACCGCCGGGTTGCCCGGAGAGGAGAGCAATGCCATGTTGGCCTTGGCGATCGCGTCCTTGTATTTGCCTGAGCGCACGAGCGAATCGATCTGCGTCGTGTCGACACCGCCCGACTCACCCGCGATCGCCTGTTCTTCCTCCGTTCGCACGACCGTTTTGCCGTTGAACTTTAGAATGTAGGTGTAAAAGGTCGTTTGCGGCGTGTTGCCTCTTTTGGCCGGCACGTAGGTCGAGTTCTGCGCGATGTCCAGCGCCGCGGCATCGTCGCCGCGGTTGGTGGACTTGAGAATCTTGATCACCTTGTGCGTCCCGTCGGCATTGACTTGAACCTGGACCTGCACCGTGCCGCTTCCGGCGATGTCATGCGTGGTCGGACCTTGCTTGCTGACTTTGGCCGGCGTGAAATAGTTCGCCGACTGCGCGAGGGCGGGAAGGCTGGTCGCGGTAAGGCCGAGAGCGCCCAGCGTCGCGGCGATTCGAATGATTCGGTTCATGGGGTACCTCAACTACGTAGAGCTATGCTGCCCATCCTGGGAAGCAACGCGCCGGAGCGCAGAAAGTTCCTTGGGCGTAAGCGAGCGCGAGTGACCGACCGGCAGATCGCCCAAGGCGATCGGGCCGAAGCGCAGGCGCACGAGCGTGAGCACGGGATGGTTCAGCGCCTCAAACATGCGCCGCACCTGGCGGTTGCGCCCCTCGTGAATCGTGATGTCGACGACGGAGGTTCCGGTGCGCACCGCCACGACGCGCACCTGCGCTTGCGCCGACTGGTCGCCGCCTTCCAAGAGCACGCCGTCGTGCAAGCGCTTTACGTCCTCGGGAGAGAGGCGACCCGAAATCGTCGCGCGATAGCTCTTCTGCACTCCGTACCGCGGGTGCAAGAGCCGGTTCGCGAGATCCCCGTCGTTGGTCATCAGCAGCACGCCGGCCGTGTCGTAGTCGAGCCGGCCGACCGGTACGACACGCGGCATTCGTTTGGGAATCAGTTCAGCCACGGTGCGCCGTCCCTGCGGGTCGCGCATCGTGGTCATCACACCCGCCGGTTTATGCACGACGAGGTACGCCGTTTGCTCGATCGGGGCGATCGGCGTTCCGCTCACGTCGACCTTATCGCCGGGAGCGACCATCGTGCCGAGTTCACGCACCACCTTGCCGTTGATCCGCACCTTGCCGTAGGCAATCAGCTCGTCGGCACGGCGGCGCGACGCCACGCCCGCCTGCGCGATGTATTTATTGAGGCGCGTGCCGTCACTCACCGGACTTTGTCCTCAAAATTGAAGCTTTGCGGTCCGCAGTCGCGCGCATTCGGTCTCTTACCATTTTAGCGGCATCTTCTTCACTGATCTGACGCCCGCGCCAAATGCTCGAACCGAAGCCGAACCGGCGAATTGGGCTATCCGGCAGCAATAACGCGAA
>DATKPZ010000202.1:0-5957 GCA_035523815.1 Alphaproteobacteria bacterium | reverse complement strand
GGCGTTACCGCGCCAGGCGATCGCGCGATCCACTTGCGGCTGCATCGTCGCCAGCAGCGGCCCATAGCGCTCGACCAGCGCACCGAAGGCTGCCGTGGGTGCATAGCGCGGCGACGGATTGCCGTTGACGTCGAGCGCTGCATCCCAGCCGTAAAACTCATTGGCCCAGGGCGCTTCCCAGCCGGCCGGATCGCGCGTATCTTGGACCGGAAAGTTCACGACGCCGCGCACGCCCATCTGCAGCATCGCGTGCAGGGCGATCGTCGTATTCTCGGGGGCGGCGGCACGCGGTTTGGTCTCGTCCGCGCCTTGCAGCCAGCCGGCTTGAAACTCGCTCGACATCACCGGCACGCCGGTTTGTGTCTGCAAGAGTCCGAACGAGAACATGATCTGCACGATGTCGTGATCCCCGATGCGATACGCGTCGCTCTGGTACCAATTCCCCCACGCCCACACCGGCGCGGAGGCCGTGACCTTCATTTGATAGGTGTTGATGAAGAGCGGCACGTGCGGGCCGACGGTTGCCTGCACCTGCGCCTTGAGCCAGTTCATATAAGTGTGCCAGTGCGGCGCGGGATAGGTGTCGTTGTCGAGGTAGGCGCCTTGATCGTCGTCCAGCGCGATGGCGATCACGTCGTGCGACCAGGGTTCGATGGCGTGGAGCACGTCGTGCAGCCAGGCCGATGCATAGTGCAGATGCACGGGATTGTGCAGCCATTCATTCGCTGCGGCATCGGCGTGCGCGTTCTGCAGCGTCGCGGTCGCCGGGTAGCGGCCTTCGAGCACATCGTGCAGCGGCATGTCGTAGGCCGGTTGTTCGAGCAGCCAGCCGGGGTAACCGCCGTTGCGCCACTCGTTGCGAATGACCGGCCCGGGGCGCACGATCACCTTGAAGCCGAGCTCGTGAATCAGCGTGAAGAGCTTGCGCAGATTGCGCTGCGGGTTCGTATGGCCGTCAAAGTCGATCGTGTGGGCGTCGGGCTCGTGCCAGTTCCAGATCAAATACAGATCGATCGTGTTGATGCCCATCGCGCGGTAACGCTCGAGATCGCTGCGCCACTGCGCGACCGGCGTGCGCTCGTAGAAGAAGGCCGCTCCGTACACGTAGAAGGGGTGTCCGTCGACCGCAAAGACCGGCGTTCCGCGCACGTTCGTCAGCGCCGACGTATGCCAGGTCTTCCAGAGCATCACGGCAAGCAGGATCGCAAGATGCATCGCGCAGGGAGTTGGGTCCGCGCACGCAATGCCCCTGGCAGTGGAATCGAGCTACGGTCATTTGCTTGGCTTGCACGGGGCGTTGCACGTCGATCGCATCGCGAGCGAGGCGCTGCGTGGCAATCCCTTAGGCGACCCGTCCGAGCGGCCGGTGATCGTGTATACGCCGCCGGGCTACGACCCGCACGGTTCGCGCGCCTATCCGGCGCTCTATGTGTTGCACGGCTACACGGGTGACGCGGCCGCGCTGGTTTCGGCGCGCCCGTGGGAGCGCAACGTCGTGCAATGGATCGACCGGCTCATTCGCGAGCGCCGCATGCCGCATGCGATCCTCGTGCTCGTCGACGGATTCACGCGGCTGGGCGGCTCGCAGTACGTGGATTCGATCCACAACGGTAACTACGCAACGTATGTCGTGCAGGACGTCGTCGGGCACGTCGACGCCGCCTATCGAACGATTGCACGCGAGGGCGCGCGCGCGATCCTCGGAAAATCCTCGGGCGGCTTCGGCTCGATGCACTTGGTGATAGAGCACCCCGGCGTCTTCACGGCGTTTGCCTCGCACAGCGGCGACTCGTACTTTGCCTACGCCCATCCGCCGTCGTTTCCGTCGGTGCAACGGACGCTCGAACGGCACGATTTTTCGATCGCAACCTTCGTTGAGGTCTTTGAGAAGAAGCACAAGCGCACGCAGCCGGAGTACCAAACGATGGAGATGCTGGGCTACGCGGCGGCGTACTCGCCGGGATCGGCCACGGCCTTCGATCTGGATTTGCCGTTCGATTTGCGAACGGGCGAGCTGTTGGAGGAGACCTTCGCGCGATGGTTGGCGTTCGATCCGGTCGAGCGTGTCGCGAAGAGCGCGGCGGCACTGCGGCGACTACGGTTACGTTATCTCGATTGCGGACGTCGCGACGAGTACGGGCTCGATATCGGCGCTCGCCTGGTAGCCCAGCGCATGCGAGAACTTGGACTCGCGGTGCGGCACGAGGAGTTCGACGACGATCATCGCAACGTGGGCTACCGGTACGAAATTTCGCTCCCGGCTTTAGCCGACGTCCTCGATAGGGAAGCATGAAGCGCGCCTGCCTGTTCATCTTGGTTGCTCTGGCTGCATTGCTTGCGGCACCCACGGCGCTCCGCGCCCAAGTTCCAGCGCCGGGCGCGACGCCGACGCCCGACCCGCAAGTGTACAACGATCCCGCGATGCACTTCCGAGCGCCGAACGGCTTTTATGCGCTTGGCCAGCATCCGGTCAGCCTCGAGAACCTCGGCGACGATCCCCAGGTCGTTGCGGGATGGGTCTACCCAGATCGGGACCATCCGCGTAAGCTCGCCATCCAGATCGAATACTATGTCGGCGACGTCGGGGGATTCGACGGCGTCCTCGAGCAGCAGATGCGCGATCAGTTCGAGACGGCGATTTTCAAGAACAAGCAAAACACGACGCTCAAGAACGGCATGCCCGCGATGTTCATGGAGATGACGTCGGGCGAAGGTTTCAACGTTCAGAAAGGCTACTTTCTGATCTGGACCGACGGTCAGCGCGGCGTGGCGTTGATCCTGATTACCCAGCTCAACGACGTCTCGACCGAAACCGCGCGAGCGATTCTCTCAGACGCGACTGCCGTTCGCTACCCGACCGGCCGCGACCAGTAGCGCCGAGCGCAAATCCTCGAGCAAGTCTTCGACATCCTCGATGCCGACCGAGAGGCGTAGCAGTCCGTCGGTCACGCCGCGCCGTTCGCGATCTTCCTTGGGAATCGATCCGTGCGTCATGCGCGCGGGATGGCAGATCAGCGATTCGACGCCGCCCAAACTTTCGGCGAGACTAAAATACTGCAAGCGATGGGCGAAGTCGAGCGCGCGCGACTGCGGGCCTTTGAGAACGAACGAGACCATGCCGCCGAATCCGCTCATCTGGCGTTTGGCCAGCGCGTGCTGCGGATGCGAAGGCAATCCCGGATAGAAGACACGGTCGACCTCGGCATGGGCTTCGAGGAACTCGGCCACGGCCTGCGCGTTGCGCGCGTGCGCCTGCATGCGCAGCGCAAGCGTCTTCGCGCCGCGCATCGTGAGCCAGGCGTCGTGCGGTCCCGGCACGCCGCCGACCGCGTTCTGATGGAATTTGATGACATCGGCGATCGCGTCGTCGTTGGTGATCGCGACGCCGCCGACCACGTCGGAGTGGCCGCCGATGTACTTGGTGGTCGAATGAACGACGACGTCAGCGCCCAGCGCCAGCGGCTGCTGGAAGTAGGGCGTCGCGAAGGTGTTGTCGACGGCCACGATCGCACCGCCGGTGCGCAGCGCGCAGATCGCGGCAATATCGATCAACTTGAGCAGGGGATTGGTGGGCGTTTCCAGCCAGAACAGCTTGGTGTTCGGGCGTATGGCGGCTCGCACCGCATCGAGGTCGCTCATATCGACGTAGGTGAACTCGAGGCCGTAGCGGTCGAGTACGCGCGAGAAGAGGCGATAGGTTCCGCCGTAGAGGTCGTCGGTCACGACCGCGTGATCTCCGGCCGAGAGCAAATTCAGCACCGCTGCCGTGGCCGCCATGCCGCTGGCAAAGGCGTAGCCGTGCGCGCCGCCTTCGAGCGATGCGAGTTGCTTCTCGAGCGCAAGGCGCGTGGGATTGATCGTGCGCGAGTAGTCGAAGCCTTTGTGCTCGCCGACCGCGTCTTGCGTGTAGGTCGAGGTCTGATAAACCGGCACGATGGTCGCGCCCGTCGCCGGATCGGCCTCTTGCCCGACGTGAATGGCCCGCGTTGAAAATTTCATATCGATGAGAGGAAGCTGATGATGTCTTGGCGCGCGAGGAGGCCGATCGGTTCGCCGTCGTCGGTAATCACGACCGCGGGATTCGCGAGCGTGAGAAGCTTGTAGGCGCGGTCGATCTCTTCGCTCTGCTCGAGCGATGGGAAGGGCCGGCCCATGACCTCGGTCACCGGCTTATGCAGGATGTCGGCTTGGTCGAAGACCGCTTGCATCACGCCAACATCGTTGACGCTGCCCACGATGTCGTGACCATTCATCACCGGCAACTGGGAAATTTCGTACTTGCGCAGCAGGTCGAGCGCCGTCTTCACCGTGTCGTCCGGTTTGACCGTGATCATCGGCGGCAGCGGCGTCTTGCCGCGCAGCACGTCTCCGACGGTCGCTTTGCGCTTGCCCTCGGAGAGAAATCCGTTGGCGATCATCCACTCGTCGTTGAAGATCTTCGACATGTAGCCGCGCCCGGAGTCGGGAAACAGCACGACCACGATCGCTTCCTTGGGAAGCGTTTTGGCGAGCTTGATCGCGGCGACCGCCGCCGTGCCGGACGATCCGCCGACGAGCAGCCCCTCTTCGCGCGTGATGCGTCGCGCCATCAGAAACGACTCGCGATCCGATACGCGCACCATCTCATCGATTACTTTGAGGTCGACGGTTTCGGGCAGATAGCTCATGCCGATGCCTTCCACCGCATACGAACGCGGCGTGTCGCCGGAGTAGATCGATCCTTCGGGGTCGGCGCCGACTACGTGGATCTTGGGATTCTGATCCTTCAAATAGCGCGCCGTGCCCGAGATCGTGCCGCCGGTGCCGATGCCCGCGACGAAATGCGTAATCGTGCCGCGCGTGTCACGCCAAATCTCGGGACCCGTTGTATGGTAGTGCGCTTCGGGGTTGTGATGATTGTGAAATTGATTGGGTTGGAACGCGCCGGGGATCTCGGACGCGAGCCGATTGGCAACGCCATAGTAGGATTCGGCCGAGTCATTGGGCACGTTGGTCGGCGTGACCACGACTTCGGCGCCGTAGGCTTTGAGCAAGTCGATTTTTTCTTTGGCCATCTTGTCGGGCATCACGAGGATGCAGCGATAGCCGCGAATCGCCGCCGCCATGGCCAAGCCCGAGCCCGTGTTGCCGCTCGTCGGCTCGACGATCGTTCCGCCCGGCTTGAGCAATCCGGCGCGCTCGGCCTCTTCGAGCATCGCGACGGCGGGCCGGTCTTTGACGCTGCCACCGGGATTGACGTACTCGACCTTAGCCAGGACGAGGCATTCCGCCCCGTCGGTCACCTTGTTCAGCTTGACGAGTGGGGTGTTGCCGATTGCATCGAGTGCGGTTTCACAGTAGATCGGGCCGGTCGCCGGCCGAGACGGGGCGGTCATAGACATGGGCCTGCGCTTCCGCAACCGGGGAGTACGGGCCTCCCGCGCGAAGCTGTGGGCGTATGAGGAAGGCCGTTCGCGCTCTTGCGTCTCTCGCCGTCGCAGCGTTCCTATTGAGCGCGTGCGATAACGGCGACTTGCCGCCCGCGACGCAGTTCACGCCGCTCAGCGGCACGGTGACCGACTCGACCACGCATCAACCGATCGCCGGCGCCTTGGTGATCGTGGATACGGTGCTGACGACCACGACCGATGCGAACGGAAAGTTCACGATCGCCAAAGTCCCGAGCGGCATCATGGATTACGTGGTCAAAGCCAAGGGCTATGCCGATCTCACGGCGTCGGTGGATGCGGAGCCCGGCAAAGCGTTTCAGCTCAACGTCGCAATGCAGCCGCCGACGACGCCCTAGCATACGCACTGGCCGGTTTCACGAACGTCGCGCGCTCGGCAACTGCGCGATTGATGACGTCGATTACGGTATCGGCGAGCTTGCCCGGATCGTGACGGACGGTTACGTCTTCACTGATCATCTGATCGCGAACCGCGACGAGACCCAGCTCTTCGATGCGCGCGACGTCGGG
>DATKPZ010000201.1:0-3181 GCA_035523815.1 Alphaproteobacteria bacterium | reverse complement strand
GCGATGCGCCGTTCGCTGCGCAGAATATCCTGCAGCTCGGCGATCGTCTTGATCAGCTCGCTATACTCGTCTTCGATCTTCTGGCGTTCGAGACCGACCAACGTGCGCAGGCGCATGTCGACGATCGCTTGCGCCTGAATGTCGGAGAGGCCGAAACGTGCCGAGAGTTTCGTCTTGGCTTCGTCGGTCGTCTGGCTGCCGCGCACGATCTCGATGACTTCATCGATGTTGTCGAGCGCAATCCGGTAGCCTTCGAGCAGATGCGCGCGTTCTTCGGCTTTGCGTAAGTCATAGCGCGTGCGCCGCGTGATGACGTCTTTGCGGTGGGTGATGAAGTGCTCGAGCAGTTGCTTGAGGTTGAGAACTTGCGGCTCGAGCGCCACCGATCCGTCGGCGCGCGCCTCGCCGACCGGCACGAGCGCGAGCATGTTGAAACCGAAGCTCGACTGCAACGGCGTGTGCTTGAAGAGCTGATTGAGCACCACTTTGGGCGTCGCGCTCTTTTGCAGCTCGACCACGACCTTCATGCCCTTGCGGTTGGAAAGGTCGTCGAGCCGGGCGATGCCCTGAATCTTCTTCTCGGTGTGGGCTTCGGCAATCGCTTCGACGATGCGGCTCTTGTAGACTTGATACGGAATCTCCGTAATGACGATACGGTGGCGGCCCTTCTCCTCGATGATCTCGGCTTTGCCGCGCATCGTGATCGAACCGCGTCCCGTGCGATAGGCTTCGCGGATGGCTTCATGCCCGAGGATCGAGCCGCCGGTCGGGAAATCGGGCCCCTTCACGATCGCCGCAAGATCGTCGTCGCTGGCGTTCGGGTCGTCGATCAACAGCGTAATCGCGTCGGCGATCTCGCTCAGGTTGTGCGGAGGGATGTTGGTCGCCATGCCGACCGCGATGCCGCTCGAACCGTTGAGCAGCAGTTGCGGAAGTCTGCCCGGCAGCACGCTCGGCTCGGTGCCCTGGTTATCGAAATTGGGGACGAAGGGAACCGTCTCTTTTTCGATGTCGGCGAGCACTTCGAGCGCGAGCCGCGCTAAGCGCGCCTCGGTATAGCGGTAGGCGGCGGGCGAGTCGGGATCGATCGAACCGAAGTTGCCGTGACCGTCGACCAGCGGATAGCGCAGCGTAAAATCCTGCGCCATGCGAACCAGGGCGTCGTAGACCGAACTGTCGCCGTGGGGGTGATAGCTCTTGAGCACCTCACCGATGATACCGGCGCACTTGCGGTGCTGCTTGGTCGGATCGAAACCCATGTCGCGCATCGCGAACAGGATGCGCCGCTGCACGGGTTTGAGGCCGTCGCGGACGTCGGGCAGCGCTCGGGAAGCGATGACCGACATCGCATAGGAGAGATAGCTCTCCCGCATTTCGTCTTCGACGTTGACGTGTTGAATGATATCGTTGTGCATTAATGAAAAAAGCGCCGGCTAGACGGCGTGGGATCCCTTTCTTCGCTCGAAGGTTTCTTCTTTAATATATTCGCGTTCTACGGCGGGTCTTCCCACACCGGGATGCCCTCTTCGTCCATTCCTTCGACGGCCAAGTCGTCGAAAGAAATGGCTCCCTGCGGGAGCGGGGAGGGCGCCGGTTCTTCGGCAAAGGCGTCCGCCTCGCTCAGCGCGGCGCTTTGGGCGGCGAACGCCGGGTCGTCGTCGAGCTCCGGCGCATCGAAGTTCACGGCCGGGCGCGTCCCGCGCGAGGGGGAGGGCTGAATCAGGGGCGGATCTTCCACGGCCGGCGCCGGGGCCGGAGCGCTTGCGCGCAGCGTTTGAACGCCGGTACCGATCCGAGCCTTCGCCGCCTTCGCGGCGGTGGCAATCAACGCCAAATGATCTTGGACGGACTGCTGCAGTTCCGCTTCGAAATCGCCGGTCGACATGCCTGATAGCTTCGCCGCGTGGGCGCGGCAGACTTTCCCGACGCAGGCCGGCCTCGAAGCCTTCGCTGCCGACTTTGCGCGAACGCTTCAGCCCGGCGACGTCGTTGCGCTCTCGGGTGAGCTTGGCTCGGGGAAGACGACCTTCGTGCGCGCTGCCGTACGCGAGCGCCACGGTGAAGACCAAACGACCAGTCCGACCTTTACTTTTTGGCATCGCTATGCGGGCGATCCGCCGATCGATCACCTCGACCTGTACCGCATCGACGATCCCGCCGATGTGCCCGAGCTCGGTCTCGAAGACGCCTTCGACGGGCGCTCGATTGCGTTCATCGAGTGGTGGACGCATGCACCGTCGCTCGTTCCCGCTCGGCACTACGAAGTCGCGATCGCAGGCTCCGGCGATTCGCCCCGCACGATCGAGGTCAAAGCGCCGGCGTGATCGTTCTTGGACTGGACGGCGCGCTCGGCGGATTCTCGGCGGCCATCGTACGGGATGGCGAGATCATCGCCGCGCAAATGCTCGAGGGAAACGTTGCGCTCGAGGGGGGCCTCGGAGCGCTTACCCGGCTCATGCGCGATGCCGGCGTCGAGCCTCGCCACCTCGATCGCCTTGCGGTCGGGATCGGACCGGGTACCTTCACCGGCCTGCGCATCACGATCGCCTATGCCAAATCGCTCGCACAGGCGTGGGAGCGGCCTCTCGTTCCCGTCTCGTCCTTCGATGTGCTCGAATTCGGCCGCGAGCTGCCGACCGTGCTCAGCCTCGTGGCGGGTCGCGCGGGCGTGGTCTCAGCGCGGTACCGAACGCACGGCGCGGTCGCTCGCGCGTCGGGCCGAACCGGCGAGGTGCTGCACGAGATTCTGCACGGAATCGAGCCGGGCGAACTGCCGATCATCGGTGCGCCGGAGGACGTGCTCAGCGCCCTCGCCGAAGGCGGGTGGACTGTGAGTGTTCTCGCGCCGCTCGTGACGCCGCCCGCCGCAGCCGTCGCGCTGCTGGGCGTCAGCGCGCCTCCCGCGGCGAGCGTGCACCAGGTGCGAGCCGACTACGGCGAGCTGCCTGCGGCAAAAGTTCCGCGCTTCGAGCCGGCACCGCGTCCGCGATGAAAGCCGAACTCTCTCGCGCGACCTCCGAACGCCCCGAACCGCTCGTGATCGCGCCGATGTTGCACGGCGATATTTCGGAGGTGCTGGCTATCGAACGCGCCTCGTTCGTGACGACGTGGCCGGCCGATGCGTTTTACAACGAGTTGCACACGAACAAACTCGCGCATTATTACGTCGGGCGCATCGGCG
>DATKPZ010000200.1:0-2368 GCA_035523815.1 Alphaproteobacteria bacterium | reverse complement strand
GCGCGCGCTCGCGATGCGGGCACTGGCCCGTGCATCGCGCAAGCCCGGCGGAAACTCGACCGACGCGCGTTCGACTTCCTGGGCGATCAGCTTGGTAAACTGGGCGGGATCCACGCTGCCGCCGCGCTCGACGAAGAGTGCATGCAGCGAGAGGCAGCCTTCGGTTTCATAGAGCACGAGGTCGCGCGCAGCGCCTCTGGCGATGGTTTTCGCATGCGCGACGTCGCTCAGCTCCTCGCGTGCGACGTACCCGATGCTGGCTCGCGAGCCGAAGCCGATGAAACGCGCGGCGCCCGGGGTCGCGGCGGCGATGCGCGCAAGCGTCGCATCGCTGCCGAAGGCGACGATCGCATCGAAACTTCCGACGTTGATCGTGTCGCTCTCGCCCTCCCAGGTCTGTGCGCGTGCGGCGTGCGCGACCGGATCGAGCTCCTCCGCCAGCGTCTCAAAGAATGCGCGCACGAGCCCGTCTTCGCGATCTTTCACCAGCACGTCGCACTTCGCGCACAATGCGAAGACCGCCGGAACGATCGCCACGCCGATCGTGGTGCGGCTCGAGATCACGCAGACGCCGCCCACCGGCAGCGCGCGCGCGCGCGGCCGTCCGGGACGCAGCGAAAAATCATCGAGGACTTCCAGTGAGCCGAGTTCGCCCACGATCGTTGCTTCGAGCGCATCGACCGTCAGCGAGCCGAAGAGCTGATCCAGCGCATACTCGACAACGGGCGTCGTGTACCCGGTGCGTTCGACCACGCGGTCGAGGAGGCGAACCCGGGGAGGAAAGTCGGCGTCGACCCACCGCGCTGCTGCATCGGCAACCGCGCGCACGATCCCTCGTGCGGGCACGGCGCGCAGCGCGTTCATCGAACCACGAGGTCCTCGGCCGAAAGCGAACATCCGCGCAGCGCGGCGCCGGACTCACGTCCGATGAGCACTAGGCCGTCATCGAATTGCACGCCGAGGTCTTCGGTTTGAATCGCGAGGCAGGACGAACGGTTAGCGAGGTCCACGTGCACCAGCGCACCCACGACACCGCGCGGCAGCGTCGCGCCGTCGGGTCCGACCACGCGCGGGCGCAGCCACGGCGGCGAGAGCTTGTAGCGCACGAGCGCGATCGAATGGTCGTGCCCCCGCAGCATCACGTCGTCGTAGTATTGCGAGGTCAGTTCGGTCATCCCGTACTCCGCGACGATAGCGCAGTTGGTCATACCGAAGCGCTCGGCTGTGCGCGCGTAGAGATCGTCGCGATCGACGACGCGCGAGCGGCCCTTGAAGCCGCCGGTCTCCATCAGACGCGAGCCCGTGGGCAAGGCAAAGTAGCGCCGGCGCTCGTACAGCGCGTCGAGCACGTGCACCAGCGCGAACGCCGTCGTGGCGATACACACCGGCCGATCGTGTTCGACCGCCGCTTCCAGGTCGCCGATCAACGCGTCGATGTTGAGCTGATCGCCTTCGAGGTACCACGCGGTCGCGCCGTCGCCGCGCCGTTCGCTCACCCGCGCCATCATGTAGCCGAGCGAGGAGTGTGGATACGTCGCCGGGTTCGGCACGAGATTCAAGTAGCGCAGGCTGATATGGTCGGGAAGCATGTAGCGATCGAAGCCGGCCAGCAGCGAAGCATCGTAGAGCTTCGAGTTCTCCATATAATGACGGCCGCTCTCGCCCGAGGTCGTTCCGCTGGTCGCAAAGACGATCTCGGCCTGCGACGGCGCGAATGTAGCGAGCGCGGCTTCTTTGAAGGCCGCGCTCGGAACGGGTGGTATCGCTTCCCAACTCTCGGGCATGCGTTCGAGCGTCACGCCGAGCTGCGCGCAATACTTCGCGTATGGCTCGTTGAAGCGGAGCTGATGCGCAAAGATGCGCAATGCAAGGTCGTTGAACGTGTCGTCCGAGACGTCTTGATCGAAATCGTGCCAGCGTTGGATCAGGGTAAAGATCTCGGCGTCGAGTTTGCAAGCTTCGTCGGTGTAATTCACGCGTGCGTCTCGCTTCGGCGGCTGGTGATAATTCCCGAGTTGAGGCCCGTCATCGAGAGTCCACCGTTGAATCGGGCGCTTTCGACCTTCATACAGCGGTCCACGACTACGTCGAGGCCTGCCTTATCGGCCAGCGCGATGGCTTCCTCGTTGATGACGCCGTATTGAAACCAAATCGCCTTGGCCCCCACCGCGATCGCCTCCTGGACCAGCGCAACGACCTCGCTTGGCTTGCGGAAGACGTCGACGATGTCGGGCGCGCCGTGGGCCTGTGCATAAGCCGTGAGCGAAGGGTAGGACGCAACGCCGTCGATCTCGGCAATCGTCGGATTGATCGCCGCGATCGCAAAGCGATGCTGGGTACGCAGGTACGAAAACACCGTATACGACGG
>DATKPZ010000199.1:0-3082 GCA_035523815.1 Alphaproteobacteria bacterium | reverse complement strand
CGCCTCCGCCGCGATGACATCGAGCCCGTCGATCCCGAATTGTGCCGCATCGCGTTCGCAAAAGCCAAACAATCCCGCCATCGAGTGAGTGTCCTCTTGCGAGCCCTGGTGCTGATCGTGGCGATGCACGGCTTTGGCGACAAGCGTCTCGAGCGTCGGGAAGGGCAGCGCATAGAAGCAGGACGGATCGACCGCTGATGCGGCATACGTCGCGGCTGCGTGGGCCGCCGGAGAGATCGCGGTGCAGTTATATTTGAGCCCCTCTTGGATCTTATGGCCCAGGACGGGGTTGAATTGCCGAATCGTCACACGCGTGCGCTCGTTGATATCACGCGCGATCAGTGCGACGCGCAAATTCAGGCGGTCGTCTTGCGAGACCGCGACGATGCAGAAATTCGGCTGATCCGCTCGTGCTCCGGGCGACTCGAGGCCCGCTTCACGCAGGCTCGCCGATTCCGCCGGGTCAAGCGCGTAGTGGGCGAACGTGGCCGGGAATTCCGCGCGAAACTTGGCCACGGTTTGGGCGAGCAGGTTCGCCGCGCGCTCCTCTTCGTGCTTCCAGACCAGGGCAACGCGCTGCCCAGCCGTCTTCAAAATCTCGCGGCAGATCTCGTAGGCCAGGTAGTCACCGCCGACGACGATAATGAGCGTCTCGGTCGCCATAGATGTCACCCGTTTCGCCAGAGCCCGCCCGCCGCCCGCCGCATCCTCTCGCACTCGAGCTGATCGAACGCCTGCGGGACCGCCCCGGCGCGCGCGTCCTCGAAGTGGGGGCGGGGAGCGGACGCAACACGCGTGCGCTGGCCGCAGCGGGGCTGGTGCTCTCGAGGCTCTCCGACGCGCGTCCCTGCGCCGCAGGTCTCACGACGCATGCGCTGCTTCACGGGACGCCGCGCTCGATTGCCGAGCAGCTCGCGGCAATCGCGCGGGCTCTCGAACCGGGCGCACCGCTTTTCGCGACGTTCGGATCGATTCGGGATGCCCGATATGGTGCCGGCGATTCACCCGAGCCGTACGTCTACACGCCCGTCGAGGGCGACGAAGCCGGCGTTGCACATACCTACTTCGATGAAGGGCGCCTGCGCACGCTCCTGGGGCCCCACTTCACCATCGAATCGGCTCGTGAGGTTGACGTGGACGAAATCGCCGGCAGTTGGGCCCATCCCAGCGCGCCGCTACGCGGCGCGGTGCACTGGTTCGTCGTCGCAACCGCCCGCGATCAATAGCGCGCGAGATCCGGTTCGATGTGCTCGGCGTACGCGTCGATACCGCCCGCTACATTGACGACCTGCGAGAAGCCGCGCGCGGCGAGGAATCCCGCGACGCGCTCGCTGCGGCCGCCGTGATGACACATGACGGCGGTTGGAACGGTAGGATCAAGCTCGCCTAGGCGCTGCGCGATGTCGCGCATCGGAATCCACACCGAGTAGTCGACGCGCGCGGTCGCGACTTCATCGGGCTCACGCACGTCGAGCAGTACGAATTTCTTGCCCTGCGCTCGCCAGCTTGCAAGATCTTGGACGGTGATTTCCGGGATCATTGATGCTTGGTTCCGATCAGGTCGCGCATTGGACTCGAGGCATTAGCATACAGACGCTTCTCCATGCGTCCCGCAAGGAACGCCTCACGCCCGGCGATGACCGCGTGCCGCATCGCGCCGGCCATGCGCGCCGGATCCTTGGCCGCGGCAATGCCGGTGTTCATCAGGAGCGCATCGACGCCGAGTTCCATCGCGATCGCGGCGTCGCTCGCCGTGCCAACCCCGGCATCGACGATCACGGGCACCTTCGCGCGCTCTTTGATGATCGCAATGGTATAAGGATTGCACACGCCCAGACCACTTCCGATCGGCGCGGCCAGCGGCATCACCGCGGCGCAGCCAAGTTCTTCGAGCTGCTTGCAGACGACCGGATCGTCGCCGACATACGGCAGCACGGTGAATCCGTCGTTGACGAGCTGTTCGGCCGCTTCCAGCGTGCCGCGCGCGTCGGGATGAAGGGTCTGCGCGTCGCCGATGACCTCCAGCTTGATGAGATCGGTTCCGAGAAGTTCCCGCGCGAGCTGCGCCGTCAGCACGGCGTCCTTCGCACTGTAGCATCCGGCCGTGTTGGGCAGAATCCGCAGCGAGGGGTCGATGAAGTCCAGCATCGTCTTTCCGCTCGCGTCGTCGAGATTGATGCGCCGGATCGCCACCGTCACCATCTGCGCGCCGCTCGCCGCGTGCGCCGCCCGCATAACCTCCATCGAGGGATATTTTCCCGTCCCGACGATCAGCCGCGAGGTGAACTCGTACTTTCCAATCTTGAGTGTATCTATACTCATATCCCACCAAACTGGTCTGTGCGTTGCCGGGGCCGCGACGTTCGCCCGAACGGATTAGCCGAAGCGGCGAGGACCCTGACATTGATTGTCCGAGACGCGAGGCGTTTAGAGAGGGTGAACGTCGCGGCCGCGGCGACGCGCAGGCTCAGCCTCCCGCTACTGCCTTTATTATCTCCACGTTGTCACCATCTTCGATCGGACTGTTCTCGTAGTCGGGACGGCGGACGACGCGATCGTTTTTCGCGACGGCGATCCCGCTGCGAGCAACGCCGAGCGATTCGAGCAAGCTTGCAATGGTGCTGCCTTCGGGGAGTTCCCGCGATTCGCCGTTGACCGTGGCTTTCACGCGGGGATCGTTCGGCTCGCGCTTGCGCTCATCCTCAAGGGTGAGAAGGCTTGCAACGGGATGGCGTCGCCGCTCTCGACAAAACTCGCAATCAATTCCGCGGTTGCGGGCGCGAGCAAAATGCCGTTGCGATAGTGGCCGGTTGCGAGGATCAGGCCGTCGATCGGCGTCGGACCGATGAACGGGCGGCCATCGGGGGTCCCCGGGCGCAGGCCCGCCCACGTTTCGGTGACGGTGAAGCTGCCGAGCGAGGGCGCCGCGGCAAGCGCCGCGTCCAGGAGTGCGTGAATCGCGCCGGCCGTGACGCGCTCGTCAAATCCGGCGTGCTCGACGCTCGCCCCGACGAGCAGCCTCCCATCGTCGCGCGGCACGAGATAGGCGCCGGGAACCCACGTCGCCCGGCGCAGGAAGCCG
>DATKPZ010000198.1:0-5967 GCA_035523815.1 Alphaproteobacteria bacterium | reverse complement strand
GCCGCTGCGCGCGATCGCAAACTTTTTCATCAACAACCATGCGGCGCAGATTCTGAGCGGGCGCGCGACGGGACTGGATATGCGGCTGTACGCGCTCGGCGTCGAGCCGGAAGCGCCGGTCGACTATCATCTCGGCGGGGGTGTTTCGATCGACGGCGCGTCGATGCGGTTGGTCGGCCTCGGTCCGCCGGTGCACGATCTGAGCGCGCGACTGCAGCTCGTCGACGATCAGCTCTTTTTTCAAAACCTGCATGCACAAATCGCGAGCCTCCCGTTGGTGGCCACCGGAAGCATCTTCGACTTTGCCGCGCCGCAGTTTCGCATCGGCGTGAGTGCGCACGGCGATCTTGCAAATCTGCGCGCGCTGTTCGCGTTCGCGCGCGACCAAGATATCGAAGGTGCGGCGACGATCGGCGTTGCGGTTGACGGTCCGGCCGGATCGCCGCGGGTGCAAGCCACGGTGGACGCGCCGCACGCCTCGTACCGGGGCATCGTCTTCGATCGCTTGCATGCGCGCGTCGCGTACGGCAATAGCACCGTGACGCTGATGCCGCTCGAAGCGCACGCGCAGGGTGCGGACTTCATCGTGCGCGGAGCGCTCGAAATCGGGGACCGCGTGCGTTCGCGTCTCGCGCTTCACGTCGCCGCGCCGGCCGACACGCTGCCGTACGCCGGTGAGCTGATCGGCTCCGAACCGCTGGTCGGCGACTTCATGCTCGACGGTGAGGACACGAACTTCTACGGCTACGGCGCGCTGCAATCGGCGCGCGGTCTCGCGCGCATTGCCGCGGTCGCGCACGCCGATCCGGGCGGCGAGCTCGACGTTGCGCCGCTCTGGATCGCCGGCGGCCACGGCACGCTCTACGCCGGCTACCATCTCGATCGCGCCCACGATGCGAGCAGCTTTTGGATTCGCGCACAGCATCTGGCCTTGCGCACGCCCGCCCGCACGTCGTTTTTGGGCGTCGCGCTCCCGGTCATGCCGCAACTCGACGGCACGATCGAAGACGCGTCGATTATCGGCGGAGGACCCAGCGGCCAACATACGCTGCTTGCCGGTTCGGTGCGCGCGCGCGCGACGACCATCGCGGGCGTACGATTGGATTCGCTCTACGCGCGGTTCGCCGGCACGCTGGCCAACGCGGCGATCGATCCGCTCGGCGCGAGCGGGCCGTGGGGTACGCTCGCCGGCAGCGGCGCGCTTTCATTGAACACGATTGCGGTGCGGGGAAGCTATCGCGGAACGCTGCAAGGGCTGCGCCCGTTTATGGGCGACTTGCCGGCGAGCGGCGAGGTCGCGGGCACTGCCTCGATTGCGCTGGGCTCGCAAGGCATCATCGTGCAAGCCGACAACTTGCGGCTTCGCAATGCGAACGTGCGCGGAATTCCGATTTCGTCCGCGACCGGTACGCTCGCGATTCGCGGCGGCGCGCTGCGCGTCGAAAGCGCACGCGCGCAGGTTGCGGGCGGAAGCGTGATCGCTGCGGGAGCCTACGACCGCGGGATTTCGCTCGTCGCCGCGCATTTGAACGGCGCGCGCTTACGCGCGCTCGGGGTGCCGCTCGACGGGGGCGCCGTCGACGCCGACGGAACGCTGGCTGCCGGCTCGCCGTTGCCTACGTTCCGCGGTGGGGTCGTGCTCTCCGGAGGGCGGGTCCAGCACTATGCGGTGGCGGGAAGCGGCCTGGTCTCGATGCATGGGGACGGCGCGCAACTCGATCACGTGGTCGGCGGCATCGACGGAATCTATGCGGTGGCATCGGGCGCCCTTGGGGCGCTCACCTCGGGTACACCGCAGTATCAGGTCAAAGCCGACGTGCCGGCCGGGGATCTCAAGACGGCGATCGCCGCACTCGGCATCGCCGGCCACTATAGCGAGGGCACCTTCGATGCGGCGCTCGACGTAAGCGGTGCGGGCCTGGACCCGCGGGTGAAAGGCCCGATCGCCGTGCCCGCCGGTTCGATCAACGGCTTACCCTACATCGATGCGAGCGGCATCATCGCTGCCGATCGCACCGGCGTGATCCTGCGCGACGGCGCGGTGACCGTCGGCAGCACGCAGCTCAATTTCAACGCAGCCGAGAATCCGCGCGTGAGCGCCCTGCAGTTGCATGCGCAGCGCACCGATCTCTCCGACTTCAACAATTTCTTCGATACCGGCGACACGCTCGACGGGAACGGCAGCCTGCGTTTCGACGTGATCTCGCAGGCACACCGGATCTCGAGCAACGGAAACATCGCCATCGCGCATTTCCGGTATCGCAATTTACCGATCGGCGACACCACGGCGCTGTGGTCGAGCGCGCACAACGTGGTGCATGGTTCGCTCGACGTCAACGGCGCGCAGGGTTCGCTGCAGTCGCACGGGACGGTCGCCGTCGCAAACGAGAACGACTTCCTGCACGTTCTGCGCGACTCGAAATACGCGATCAGTGCTCAGGTCGCGCAACTCGATCTCTCCACGTGGATTGCGGCGCTTGGGTATCCGCAAGTCTCGGTAACCGGCCGTCTGGACGGCAGCGGGACGATCGCGGGGCGTTATCCGACGATGCAGATGCACGCGACCGCGAGCCTCGAACACGGGACGGTATGGCGTTTGCCGATCGATAGCGCGAGCGGAACGTTTTCGTCCGACGGCGGCCGCCTCGTGATCGATCGCTTCGATCTCTCCGCGCCGGGACTGCAGGGGAGTGCAAACGGGAGCCTCGGCTTTTCGCGCAACGATAAGCTCGCGGTGACGCTGCACGCCAGCTCGAACGATCTGCCCGAGCTCGTTGCGGAGCTTTGGCACGTGCAGATTCCCGTCGAGGGAACGTTCGAGTCGACGCTGAGCATCGGCGGCTCGATCGCCAACCCCACCTACGAGGCGGCGTTCGATGCGAAGAATGCGGTGCTGCGCGGCGTTCCGGTGCCCGCGCTGTACGGCGCGCTGCAGTTGCATGGGAACGATATCGTGCTGCACGATGCGGGCGCGACGCTGACCAAGGGCACGATCGCGCTAGCCGGCTCGGCGCCGATAACCCTCAATCCGTTCGGGATTGGGCCGCCCTCGAAACCGATCAGCCTCGACGTCGAAGTCAAAGGCGTCGACCCAAGCACGTTTGACGCGTTGGTCGGCAACAACACCAAACTCGGAGGAACGATCGACGGATCGCTCAGCATCTCGGGAACCGTTGCGCAGCCCGGCATCACTGGGAAGTTCAGCGTCGCGAAGGGCGGTTACGTGAGCGACTTCGAGCGCACGCCGATCACCGCGATCGACGCCTCGATGACGTTCGACCGCACCTCGGCGTCGGTCGATAAGCTCCAGGCCCGTTTCGGTTCGGGAACGGTTTCCGGCTCGGGGCGCGTCGCGTTCGGAAGCGCCGGGAGCTACGCGATCAAATTGAAAGCGAAAGGCGCTCAGCTCGATCTGCCGGCCTACGGCAGTGGGGCGATCGATGCGGATCTTACGCTAACCCGCGCGGCGGCACACAACGCGCTCTTGAGCGGTACGGCGCAACTCTCCAACGCGACGATTCCCTTTGCGGCCTTTCTCGCTGCCACGCAGCAGAGCGCGCAAGGCGGCTTTCCGTTGCCCCCGCTCGACCTCGACGTTCAGATGAAGGCGGGGAAAAATGTTCGCGTGCGGGGCTCGGGCTATGGCGCGGGGCTCGACATCGGCGCGACCGGCGCCGTGCATTTGGCCGGGAGCTTCGCCAACCCGACCCTCGACGGAAGCTTCGCGGCGACCTCGGGGACCCTGACGTACTACGACCGGGCCTTCCGCGTCCAGCAGGCCAAGGTCACCTTCCGGCCGGACGAGGGGATCATCCCGACCCTGCACGCCACGGCCGAGACGCATATCTCGAACCCCGATCCCTACAGCGCCTATGGCTCGGTCGACGTCACCGTTGCCGTCAACGGCCCCGTGACGAACCCCCAGGTGACCTTCTCATCGAACCCGCCGGGCTTTAGCAACGACCAGATTCTGGCGATGATCGCCCCCTTCGGCGGCGTGCTGCTCGGCTCGGTGTCGGCCCCGGGGACCCCGGCGGCCGGGCCGGTCTCGGGCTCGGTGACCGCCGGGCAAGAGGCCTTTAACATCCTCAACGCTCAGTTCTCGGCCGGCTTGCTCTCGCCGCTGGAAGGGGCCCTCTCGCAAAGCCTGGGCGTCCAGAATGTGAACCTGACGCTGGATTATTATGGAAACGTCGGGTTCTCCGCGTCACGTTTCTTAGGGAAGACCGTGAACTTCTTATATGCAGCAACCTTCGGGATCCCGCAGCGCACGTCGTTTGGTTTGCAGCTCGTGGGCGAGCGGTCAACCACCGCTCAACTCTCCTTCTACTATACGAACGGACCCCAGCGGCTCTTTGAGACCCCGGTCGCCAACGGCTCGTCGGGCAATCGTCTCTCGGTGGGTCTACCGCTGCAAGGGCAGCAAGGCTTCGCATTCACGCTGCAGCGACTTTTTTGGTAGAAACCCCAGCATTTATTGGGTGGCAAGGACCGACAGGCACTAGCGCGAACCTCGGGCCGGAACTCTGCTGGCCTTCGTCAGCCACCTCATGCCCTCAGTAAGGACTACAAGAATCGCATGATCTTCGACCTTCGGCGCGCGCCACGCGCTCTGGTGCGTAGCGCGGGAGCCGTGCTCGCCCTCGTCGTCGCGTTTTCGATTGTCGCGCCGCCGGCCGCCCTTTCGGCCAATGCGCCGGAGATCGTATCCGTGGACGTGACGGGCAACCTGCACGTGCCGACCGCCACGATCATGCAGGTGGTTCAGGCGCGCCCGGGCGAGGTCTACGATCCGAAGATCGTGCAAGGTGACCTGCAGCGCATCAGTGCGCTGGGCTATTTCGCCGACATCGCGGCGCCGCTGATTCGCGCGCGCCCTAACGGCGTGGCGATCACCTATCGCGTGATCGAGTACCCGGTGATCACGAAGATCAGCTTTACCGGCAACAAGAGCGTCCCGAGCGATACGCTGCTCGCGCTGATGGATCTTTCGGTCGGCCAAGTCTTCAACAGCAACACGTTCCGTTCCGACGTGCTCAAGATCAATAACTACTACGAGCGCATCGGG
Organism: Alphaproteobacteria bacterium; assembly: GCA_035523815.1. Classification (GTDB taxonomy): domain Bacteria; phylum Vulcanimicrobiota; class Vulcanimicrobiia; order Vulcanimicrobiales; family Vulcanimicrobiaceae; genus Aquilonibacter. The sequence goes on along the minus strand of DATKPZ010000198.1, from coordinate 899 downwards.
TACGGCGGCCAGGTTGCGACGCACATCAAGAGCCTGAACTTCGACCCGAAGACCGGCGCGCTCGCGCTGAACATCATCGAGGGTTTGACGGTTCGCAACATCATCATCGGCGGCGATCCGGTGTTGCCGCCGCCGCTCATCGTCAAGCAGCTTGCCCTCAAGCCGGGTATGGTCTACTCCGACGAAATCCGGATCAAAGATCAAAAGGCGCTGCAGAACTACTACGACGACAAGTGGCACATCGAGCTGGGCAACTTCGAAGGCGGCATCGATCCGTCGACGATCGACGAGAAGAACGACACCGCCGACGTGAAGTACAATGTCTACGTCGCGCGCGTCGCCGCCGTGCAAATCACCGGCAATACCCGCACCAAAGACCGGGTGATCCGTCGCTTGCTGCGCGTGACGCCGGGCATGATCGTTAATACCGATTGGATCAAGGCCGACTACGAGCGCCTCAACTCAACCGGCTACTTCTCCAAAGTCAATCCGGATATCAAAGAGGGCCCGGATCCCAAGAAGCCTCAGGACGTGACGATCGATTGGGAAGTCACCGAGCAGCGCACCGCGCAAGCCTCGGTCGGCTTCGGATATTCGGGCGGCATCACCGGCGAAGGTCTGTACGGAACGCTCGGCTTCCAGGATACGAACCTGCACGGGACCGGCAACTCGGCATCGATCCAGTTCCAGCAAGGTGCGCGTACCACGTCGGACACGATCTCGGGCTCGATTCCCTACCTTGGCGATTCGCCCAAGATGGAGAAGTATTCGCTGAGCGCGACCATCTTCTCGACCAAGCAGACCTACTACTATCCGGTCTATTCGGTCACGTCGACCAATATCGCGCCCGCGCCGATCGTCGGCGGAACCCCGGTCCCGATTCCCGTGACGTTGTACGA
>DATKPZ010000197.1:0-3677 GCA_035523815.1 Alphaproteobacteria bacterium | reverse complement strand
GGCTCGCGTTGCTTAGAAGGTCTTCACGTGGGCGAGGCCCGCGGCGCGGAACGCACCTTCGATCGCGGTAGAACTGCCGTCGACGGGGTAGGCGACGACCGTACGGCCATCGTCGATCGCGTCATTGTAGTTGTCGGCTTCGTCCTCGGGAATCGGGAGGGCGCCGACGTGCTGAATAACGTGCGGATGGCCTAGGTAGCCGAGCTGCGAGGTGGGGATGTTCATGTCCGGAACGCTCGTCCCGCCGTCGCCAAGAAGCAGATGGTCCTCGCTCGCGGCATGCACGAATTGCAGGAACGAATCGTCGTGCTCATCGGTCCGGTCGGCTTTGGTGATCACCACGAACTTCGAGTGATCCAGCCCGGTCATCGAGCCGATCGCCTTTTCGAGGTCGTCAACGTTCTGCGTCGGGGCAATACCGGTCACGAATGCAGCCACGAAATACTCCTTAAGGTTGCAACAAGCTAGGATTTGAAGGCGCGTACTGCGGCGCCAAGGCGGCCGATGCCTTCTCGAATCTTCTCCTCGGAAGCGTTCGAGAAATTCAGACGCATGCCGTCGTGCACGTCGCGCTCGGGGTAGAAACTGACCCCCGGCACGAAGACCACTTTTTGTTGAGCCGAAAGTTTGAGCAGTTCGACGGTGTCGACGCCGTCGACGCTCGCCCATAAGAACATTCCGCCCTGCGGCCGATTGAAGTGCACTCCAGCCGGCATGCTCTCGCCCAGCGCCTCCACCATTACATCGCGCCGGCGCCGGTAGGTTGTGACAATCTGCGCAACGTGTGCTTCGAACGCAGCGGCCTTGGAGGCGTAGCGGTGAAATACGTACTGCGCGAGGGACCCGGTCTGTAGGTCGGTGCCCTGTTTGGCCAGCGCGATCTTATCGCGCACGTCGTGATCGGGAATGGCCAGCCATGCGACACGCAGCCCGGGTGCGAGAATCTTGCTCCCGGTTCCCGAGTAGATGACGGATCCGTTGGTGCTCAGCGACGCCAGGGAGGGAAGATCGCTTCCTTCAAACCGCAGTTCGCCGTAGGGGTCATCTTCCACGATCGGGAGATCGAAGCGCTCGCAGATGCGCACGATCGCCTCGCGACGATCGGCCGCGAGCGTGCTTCCGGTCGGATTCTGAAAGTTGGGAACGATGTAGAAAAACTTCGGAAAGGGATCGGCCCGTTCGAGTACCCGCTCGAGCGAGTGTGGCACGATGCCGTCGTCATCCGTTTCCACGGGAAGATATCGCGCTTGATACGCATCGAAGGCCTGAATGGCGCCGAGGTAGGTCGGATGCCCGCAGACCACGTGATCGCCCGGATCGAGGAAAATCTTGCCGATGAGGTCCAGTCCCTGTTGCGATCCGTTGACGATGAGAATCTCCGAGGCATCGAACGGCGTATGCAACCGCGTGGTGAGCCGCTGCGCGACCCACGAACGCATCTGTGGGATGCCCTCGGTCACGCCATACTGCAACGCGGCGGCGCCGTCCGACTCCATCACCTCGGCGGTGCATTCGGCGATCTCGCGCGTCGGAAAAAGCTCCGGAGCGGGCAGGCCGCCGCCGAACGAAATGACATCGGGCTGCTGCGTGACCTTCAGCATCTCACGGATGGTCGACGCACGCAGGCGAGCGGTGCGCTGCGCGAACTTCGCGCCGCTTGAGATGTGGGTCGTCATAGCACCGGACTCTATTAGCCGAGGGGCATGGGCGGTCCGCCTATGACCGCGCGGGTCCGGGAGGCGGCGGTGCCCGGCACGTTCCAATCGGGAACGAAGGTCAACAGCACGGCCCCCAAGCCCACCAGCATGATCAGCAGCGTCACCATGATGCCGAGCACCGGCACCAGTTCGGCTGCGGTCAGCAGCACCAGGCCAATGACCAGCGCGACCAAGGGCGCGGGCGTTGCCTTGGGCTGCAGCAGCTCGTAGAATCGGCGTCCGACCAGCAGCGCAAGCGAGGCTTTGCCCAAGAATACCGCGACCGCGAGCAGCACGAACTCCACCGGAATCAGCGGAATCAGGACGATCGTAAAGAGCAACAGCACTGCAATCGGAAAGATCGCGACCCAACCGCACAATCCGGCCAACGTCGAGACGGCTGGATGCTGCTCGAGCCGGTCGAGCGCCATGCGTGCGCGCACCGGGAAGATTAGGAACACCACGAGCGCGATCACGTCCCAGGCGATGCGCCACCACACCCGGTGGTCGGGCGCGTAGCTGCCAAAGTTTCCGCCACTGGGCGCCCAGGGAACGAAGCTCTCTACCACCGAGCCGCCCACCACGTGCGTTTGCCCCGTGATGCGGCCGCGATTGAAGATATTTCCGCCGACCACGTTCACGTCGCCGTTGACCGTGCCTTCGATCGTCGCATCGCCCAGCACCACGTCGAGATCACCGTCCACGACCTGTCCCGGTTCGACGACGACTGAGCCGACGTAGGTTCCGCCGTGCTGGACGCTGGTCGGGTCAGCGAGTGCGGGACGCGTCGTTGTGAACAGCGCGAACGCAAACGCCAGTGCGGGAAGGATCCAGAGCATGTGTCGGGCGTTCATACGGCCTCCGAACGATCGAGGTGGGCAGCAAGCCGCGCGCGCGCGCTGCGATACAGAATCACGCCGCCGATGACGATCAACGCGTCGAGCAACAAGACGCCGATGACGCTGCCAAGCACCAGCGGCGCTGCGGGGCTGACGCTCTGCGCCGTGGCCGAAAGGGCGGCGACCCCTTGCGAGCCGGCGTGTGCGAGCGCGCGCCCGCTCGAGGCGAGGTAGGGAACGCGTCCTCCCAAAACGGCGTATAGACCGCTCAGCGCGATCCATGCGCCGATCACGTAAAACGTCGCCACGGCCCACAGCGAGAGCTTGCGCCGAACGTGGACCGGCGTGCTGCGCGCTTCGGCCATGACGGCAAAGGTGAAGTTCGGAGCCAGTTCGACCGGCGCCGTCGTTGCAAGCAGCGCATCGACCACACGCAGCTCGGTCAACAGTGATTCGCAATGCGGACAGGTGCGCAGGTGCGCGGCAACGCGCGACATTTCGCGCGCGCTGAGCGTTCCTTCTACATACCGGTCCAGGAGCGGTTCACACGAGGAGCAGCGCACGCGTGCCCCCTTTCTCTCGTGCGACCGAACGCGAGCGCGAGTCACGCTCGAGCATCTTACGCGCAAGCGCAATCTTGCCACGGTGGATCAACGTTTTGACGTTCCCGAGCGAGAGACCGAGGGTGCTTGCGATCGTGTGATATTCCATGTTGTCGAAATAGCGAAGGGCGAGCACCGTGCGCGTGCGCTCGGGCAAATCGGCGAGCGCTTCGCGCAACTCGCGCTCGGCCTCAGCGCGCAGGATGCCGCCGGCGGGGTCCGATTCGATCGACGGATCGGGGAGCGTGTTTTCGAGCGTTTGCTCTTGCGGAAGCTCTTGGGTCGGCGGACGGCGCAATGATTTTCCTAAATGCGTGCGCACCACATTGCGCGCGATTTGATAGATCCAGGTCGAGAATCGACCCAGTTGCGGATTAAAGGTGTCCAGGTGCGCGTAAGCTCGCAAGAACGTCTCCTGCGAGAGGTCCGACACATCGGGCGCGCAGCGAACGCTCGCCCCAATAAAGTTCGCGATCCCGCGCTTGTACCGGTCAACCAGCACGGCGAACAGGTCTTGCTCGCCGTCGCGGATGCGCCGG
>DATKPZ010000196.1:0-8667 GCA_035523815.1 Alphaproteobacteria bacterium | reverse complement strand
GATGCTTCCCAAGCCGTTTTTGATCAGCGATCTGCTGGCCGCGGTCAGCGGCCGTGGGGCGACGCCGTAGCCGACGCGGTAAGCAGGCTCACCCGCTGCGTTGCGATGCTGACCGCATCGGGGTCGCTGCCCTTCTCGCCTTGCTGAAACTGCAGGAGCGCGTCGGATCGATCGCCTTGGGCCTCATAGGCATCGCCGAGCAGCACGTGCAGCCGCCCGTCGTCGTGCACTGAGGCAATCCCCTTGATCAGGACGGCCTGCTCCAACACGTAGAGCTGGTGGCGCTGGTAGTCCAGCGCAAGATCGATGTAGGCCTCGCGTAAATACGGATACAGTTCGATCGCTTTGGCATATTGCGCCACGGCATGCTGCCAGTCGTCTTGCACGTCGGCGAGGTATCCGTAGTTCACGAACGTCTCCGCGCGCTCCGGCGCGAGCTTGTACGCGATGTCGAGCGCCGCTTTCCCCTGGTCCAGACGCCCGGCGAGAAGGTAGGTCGCGCCCAAGTTGTCCTCGCACTGAAACGAGGACGGCATGCTCCCGAGGCACTTCTTGAAGGTCGTAATCGCATCGCTGTAGCGGTGCATGGCGAGCTGCGCGAGTCCCAGGCCGTTGAGTGCCGTGAGATTGCCCGGATCTTGATCCAGCGCGCGGTCGTAATAGACTTCGGCTTGCTCGGGCTGATGGATCGCATAGAACACCTGGCCGAGTTCGCCCTGAATCGCCGGATCGTTGGGATAGTCGAGGGCGAGCTTCTGCACTTCCACTTCGTACGCGGCAAGGTCGCCCTTGCGCTGATGCAACTCGACCAGATCGTCGACCGAGTCGGTTCCGGGAAGCGCCGCATTGAACTGCGCGATCGCGTCGTCGACGCGATTCTCCTCGGCATAGACCGTGCCCAAGCGATTGTGCGTCTGTTTGTCGTACGGCGCCATCTTCAAGATTTCTTCGTAGGTGAATTGCGCGCGCGCGATCTGGCCGGTGCGAAAATAGAGATCGCCGAGGAAGCGGCGCGGGCCGATCTCGCCCGGATGAATGAGCGTGTAGCGAAGGAGGCGATTGATCGCACCGGACATGTCGCCGGCCGCAATGCGTTCGCGCGTCGCGCGAATGGCGCCGAGCGGATCCGAGGGGAAGCCGTCGAGGACGTCGTCTCCATTGGTCAACTCCGGACCGTAGTAGACTTGCGGTTGATCCGCCGCCGATGCAAGCAAAGGCGCACCCGCACATGCGCCCGTGAGAACGAGCGCCAAGCCGAGCGCGACGGCACGGTGGTTCATCCCGGCCCTCCTGAAAGTGACTCTATTCTACTCCTATTTCACGCGCGGAAGGCGGCCGTTGTGACATCTATTCGTCACGGCAGTTCTCCGCAATGCGGTCGAGGGTCGCCGCAATCGCGGCACGGTCGTGAGGCGAGAGGCCGCGCAGGGCGTGCTCGGTTTGCTCGGCGATGATCCGGGTGAGAGCCGCCTGCAGATCCACGCCGCGCTTGGTGAGATAGATCCGGACCGAGCGCGCGTCGTCGGGGTGAGCGCGGCGCTGCACCAAGCCGTCGCGCACCATGCGTTGGACCGTTCGCGTGACGGTGGGCATCTCGACGTCGAGCCGATCGGCGATCTCGCGAGGGGTCAGGCCGTCCTCGTCCCACAGATGGCGGAGCACCTGATATTGGCCCAGGCGCAAACCCGAATGTTGCAACGTGCGATCGAGACGGGCGCGAATGGTCCGAACCGCATTTCCCAGCGCGCGAAAGACGTCGCTTTGTGCGGTCATCGCACGAGCGGCAGCACGTTACTCGGCGTAAGTGGATAGAACGTCATCACCAGAACCAGGATGAAACAGGCAACCGCGCTGACCCATGCCAGCGGCGCGAACGGACGCGCGTCGTGCGCGTGAGCGTGTCCATCGCGGGCGTACATCGCGAAGATCACCTTCGCGTAGGCGTAAAGGGAAATGGCGGTGCCCGCAATCAAGAATCCGCCGAGCCACGCATACCCCGCGTTCACGCTGGTCGAGAGGATCAAGATCTTTCCGAGAAAGCCTGCGGTCGGGGGCAATCCCGCCATGGCGAGCAAAAAGAACGTCATGAGCGCGGCCGCGACCGGGCGCCGATGTCCGAGGCCCCGATAGTTCGCCAGCGTCGAGCCCGCTTCGCTCTCGTCCGAGAGCAACGCCGCGACCGCGAACGCGCCAAGATTCATGAACGTGTACGCCGCGAGGTAGAAAATCGCGTAGCGCAGACCCAGCGCCGTGCCGCCGGCAAGCGCGGTGAGAATGTAGCCGACTTGCGCGATCCCCGAATATGCGATCAGCCGCTTGAGGTCACGTTGCGCGAGCATGCCGACGTTGCCGGCGATCATCGAGACGGCGGCGATGATCCAAACCGGCAGCAGCAGACGCTGCTCGACACCGGCGGGCAGCGCCGCGTAGATGAAGCGCGCGAAAACGGCGAGCGTCCCGGCCTTGGTGGCCACGCTCATGAAGGCCGTGATCGGGAGCGGCGCCCCTTCGTACACGTCGGGCGACCAGGTGTGGAACGGCACCAAGCTGAGCTTGAACGCAATGCCGATCAAGAACATTCCCGACCCGACCCAGAGCAGCGGATTGCTCGCGAGCGCGGGCGAGACCAGGTCCGCCAGCGCAACGCTGCCATCGGCGCCGAAGAGCAACGCCATGCCGTAGAGCATGAACCCCGAGGCCGTCGAGCTGAGGATCAAGTACTTGAGCGCCGCTTCGCGCGCGGTCTTCCGGTCGGCCAAACCACATAGACAATAGAGTGCGAGCGACAGCAATTCGAGCCCGAGAAAGATCGTCATCAGGCTGCCCGCGCCCGCCATCAGCATCGCCCCGCAGGTGGACCAGAGCAGCAACGCGATCCCGCCGGAGATGCGCTGCGGCGTGCCGATCGCGCCGTAGAGCACGACCGAACCAAACGCGCTGATCAGAATGATCTCTTGAAAGACGACACTGAAGCCGCCGGCGATGAACGCTCCGCCGAACGCAGCATAATCGCGGCCGTACATTCCTGCGCAATCGATCGCGGCGACGAGGATCCCGGCGAGCGCAATCCCGATCGGGACGTACCGATTGACATTTTTTGGTGAGAACAGGTCCGCAAGCAGCACGACCAGCGCGGTGGCGGCGACGATGGTCAGCGGCGCAACCGAAAGCCAGTCGGCGCTCGTAACGGGAATAATCATCGGGACGTTCCTTGCACGGTCGAAGCGACGGCGCCGTACGCACTTGGATCGAACGTCGTGAGCGCGTGCGGGTTGACGCCGATGAGCACTAGCGCGAGCACCAGCGGTGCAAGCGCAAGGCCCTCCATCCATGAGAGATCGGGGCGAACCGGAAGATCGGCGACTTCGGGCCCGTTCATAATTCCTTGGAAGAGCCGCAGCATGTACGCCGAGGCGAGCACGATCGGAATCAGCGCCGCCACGACGGCCCAGATCCATCCCGCTTGGAACACGCCGGTAAGGATCACGATCTCGCCGACGAAGCCCGCGAGCCCGGGCAAGCCCAGAGCGGCGAGCGAGGCGATGCACAGCGCGCCCGCGAGCCGCGGATTTTGCGCGCCGAGGCCGCCAAGCCGGGTGAGCGAACGCGTTTCCTCGCGCGATTCGACGTACCCCAAGATGAGAAAGAGCGCCGCCGAAAACAGGCCGTGACCGATCATATAGATCAGCGCGCCCTGCAGCGCGATCGGGTTGAACGAAGCGATCGCGACCACGATCAGTCCGAGATGCGAGAGCGATGAGTAGGCCACGACGCGCTTGCTGTCGCTCTGCACGAGCGCGGTGAACGCGCCATAGAGTAGCGAAATCACGCCCAGCACCACGAAGAGCAGCGCCGACGCGCGCAGATAATCGGGCATGAAGGCCATCCCGATCGCGATCAAGCCATACAGGCCGGCTTTGGATTGCACCGCGCTGACCACCGCGACCATCGGAGCCGGCGTATCCGCGTAGGTCAGCGGCATCCAGGTATGCAGCGGCCACACCGGCGTCTTGACCAAGAACGCAAACGCGAAGCCGGCAAAGATCCACGGAACCCACGATCCGATCAGATGCACGCCGCTGCGCCCAATAACGTCGGTCGAACCATAAAGAACGCCGAATGCCGCGGTCGCGAGCAGCAGCGTCAGGCCGCCCGCGAAGTTGTAGAGCAGGTAGCGCCACGCCGTCGAGTGGTGCGATCCCCAGCCGATGAGCACGAAGAACACCGGTAAAAGCATTAGATCCCAGAAGAGCGCGAACACGAGCAGGTCGCGCGCGAGAAACAGCCCCATCATCGCGCCGAGCAACAGAAGCATCTGGCCGATGAAGCTATTCGCCCGCGGAACGTTCGACGCGACGATCGCGCAGAAGGTGCACAGCGCGAGCAGCAGCGCGAGCCAGAACGCGATGCCTGAATCGCCGAAGTGGAACGAAGATTCGAACGGCCGCGAGAGCCAGCGGAAACTCCACTCTTCGCCCTGCGCGGTAATTGCGACGATGAACGTGTAGGCGGCGACCGCAGCCCCGAACGCCTTGCTCACCTGCGGATGTTCGGAACGACGGGTCAACATGCCGAGGCCGGCGACGATCGGGACGAGGATCAGCGAGAGCACGAGCCACGATTGCATCTAGTGGATCCCTCCAGCGACGATCGCATAGTATGCAACGAAACACGCCGCGCCGAACACCAAGATGAACGCGTACGCGCGCAAGAGGCCGGTCTGGAACGAACGCGTCAGCGTTCCGAGCCACTGCGCCGAGATCACCGTCTCGCGCACCGCCCCGTCGATCACGTGCGGATCCAAGTAGCGGCCAAAGAACCTTCCCAGCAATTCCGAGGAGCGCACGAAGAGCAGATCGAGCGCGGCATCAAAGCCGAAGGCGTGGGTCAAGATCGGCGGCATGTGGATCGATTCGTTGCGCAAGCGCTCGACGGCATTCGATTGCGCGCTCGCGGTCGCGTAGCGCAGGTAGGCGATGCCGATGCCCACGAGCACGATCACGAACGTCATCAACCCGGTTAGCCCCTCGCTCACCGCAGGCGCGGCAAGCGACGGGTGCGGGAACTGCTCGGCGAAGAATCGCGCCCACGGCGAATTCTCTCCGCCGAACATGATCCAACCGATGAGCACCGAGAACGGGATCAAAATCGCCACGGGAACGATCATGAACCACTCGGCGTTCGGGGCGTGTTCTTGATGCGCGTCATGCGCATTCGCCGCGTGCGCGGTCCCGGCAAGCTCGGGATGCCGCATGCCCAGATCCGAGGGATCGACGTGCCCGCGGTACGAGCCGAGGAACGTGACGAAGAGCAGCCGGCACATGTAGTACGCGGTGATGCCCGCAGTGACGATGCCGATCGCGTAAAGCCACGGATACCCGTGTGCGAGCGTGCCGTAGATCACTTGGTCCTTACTGAAGAAGCCGCTGAATCCGGGAATGCCGCAGATGGCGAGCACGCCCGTGCCCATCGCGACGAACGCAAACGGCAGCTTCTTCACGAGGCCGCCCATCCGGCGAACGTCTTGCTCGTCGTGCAGCGCATGAATGATGATTCCCGACCCAAGAAAGAGCTGCGCTTTAAAGAAGGCGTGCGTGAAGAAATGCGCGACGCCGCCTTCGTACGCGCCGACGCCGACGCCCATGATCATGTACCCGATCTGCGACATCGTCGAATAGGCGAGGATGCGTTTGATATCCCATTGCGCGCAGCCCAGAATCGCGCCGAGCAACGCCGTGAGGCCGCCGATCGTCCCGACCAAGATCTGCGCGTCGCTGTTCTGACTCCACAGCGGAGCGCAACGGGCAACCAGATAGACGCCGGCCGTGACCATCGTCGCAGCGTGGATCAAGGCCGAAACCGGCGTTGGCCCCTCCATCGCGTCGGGGAGCCAGGTGTGCAGCGGGATTTGCGCCGACTTCGCCGCCGCGCCGATGAACAAACACAAGCAGATGACGAACAGCCACGGCGTGGCGTACGACCCCGCGAAGGCAAAGGCGTCACCGAACGCGATCGAGTGCACCGACGCGAAGATGGCGAAGATCGCGAACATGATTCCGACGTCGCCCACCACGTTGATGACGAACGCCTTGCGCGCCGCCGCCACGGCCGAGGGTTTGAAGAACCAGAATCCGATCAGGAAGTAGGAGGCCAGGCCGACGAGGCCCCAGCCGACCAGAAGTCCCACGAAGTTGTTGGAAAGCACCAGCGTGAGCATCGCGAACACGAAGAAGTTCATGTACGCGAAGAAGCGCGCGAATGCGTTGTCGCCGTCCATGTATCCGATCGAGTAGACGTGGATCAGAAAGCCGACGCCGGTGATGATCAGCGCCCAAAGCAGCGAGAGCGGATCGAAAAGCAATCCGAAATCGAAGCCGGGGAACCAACTGAACAGCGTTTGGTGCGCGCCCACGAGGTCGACGCCGCCGCTGGAGAGATGTTGCGTTGCCGCGCCCCAAAGCAGGAGCGTGCCGACGAACGATGCGCCGATAACGGCCGAGCCGAGCGGGCCGGCGGTGCGCTTGAGCTGCGGACCGAAGGCCCAAATCGCGATCGCCCCCGCGAGCGGCAAGAGCCAGAGCGCGATCAGCATCGGATAACTTCCCTCGACACCCATCACGTGGTGCACCATGCTGCGCGACTACCCTTTCATGAGCGCGACGTCATCGACGTCGACGGTCTCGGCACTGCGGAACACGGTCACCACGATGGCAAGGCCGATCGCGGCCTCCGCCGCGGCAACCGTGATCACGAGAAAGACGAAGATGTGGCCGGCATTTTGCAGCCACGCGCGCGCGAACGCCGCAAAGAGCAGGTTCGCCGCATTGAACATCAGCTCGATCGACATCAGCATGATCAGCGGATTGCGCCGCACGATCACACCGGCCACGCCGATGAAAAAAATCACCGCCGAGAGCGCGATGTAGCTCGAGAGGGGCACCGCCATCGCGTTCATTGATCGCCTCCCCGCACGATTGCCTCGCGCATCTCACGCCGAACCTCTTCGACATGCTTCTTGCTTGGAACGTCGGGTGGGGAATCGCCCGCGAGCAGCACGACGCCGATGACGGCAACCATCAGGATCAGCGCCGTCACTTCGAACGGCAGCAGATACGTGGTGAAGAGGGCCGTCCCGAAATCGGCGACCGAACCGAAGACCCCCGCCGTGCCCACCGGCCCGAGCGTCGAACTCGTCGAGGTCGCGGGCGTCGCAACCGTCGTGCGCGCCAGCGCCCAAGCCAAAAAACCGAGAGCGATGAGCACGAGCGGAATCGCCGCATACGCGATCTTCGGCAAGCGGTCGGGCCCTGTCGCGAAGGGCGCCACGCCGCTCGAAAGCAGCGCGATGACGAAGAGAAACAAAATCAAGATCGCGCCCGAGTACACGATGATCTGGATCACCGCCAAGAACTCGGCGTTGAGCGTGAGATAGGTCGCGGCAAGCGCGGCAAAGTGCAGCAGCAACGCCACCACGCTATACACCGGCTTCTTCGCCGTAACGCACCAGATCGCCGAGCCGAGCAGCACCACGGCGAGAATCCAAAACGCTACCACTCTTTGTCACCCTGAGTTTGTCGAAGGGCAGCCAGTCCCCGGCGCTGTCTTTTCAGAATCGTTCCGCGATGCGTCGCCTCGTAGCCGGCGGTGATGTCGACGGTCGACTTCACGTCGGCGACGCGACCCAGGTCGGAGGGAATTCCATTGGGGCGCTCATCGGGCGCCGCGCCCACGCCGGCTTCCGGCGGCACGAGCAACCGGTCCTTGGCGTAGATCAGTCCGCCGCGGCGATAGTCCGACATCTCGAAGCGCGGCGTGAGCACGATCGCGTCGGTCGGACACGCTTCTTCGCACATGCCGCAAAAGATGCAGCGCAACTCGTCGATCTCATAGCGCGCCGCGTAGCGTTCGGCCGGAGAGGTGCGGTTCTCGGGCGAGTTCTCGGCGCCGATCACCGTGATCGCGTTGGCTGGACAGGCGCTCGAGCAGAGCTCGCAGCCGATGCAACGCTCCTTGCCGTCTTCGTAGCGGCGCAGTTCGTGCAGACCATGAAAGCGCGGAGCGTGCTGCTTCTTCACCGTCGGATATTCGATCGTGGGCCGCTTCGCGAACATGAACTTGAACGTAATGCCAAGCCCCTTGAGAATCGCCCCGACATTGTATAACTGCTTGCGCATTGGACTAACCCTTCAGCGCGACGTAGATCGCGGTGACGACGAGGTTGAGTGTGGCGATCGGCAAGAGCACCTTCCAGCCGAACGCCATCAGGCGATCGTAGCGGAAGCGCGGCAACGTCGCCCGCAGCCACATATAGAAGAACATAAATGCCGCGACCTTGATGATGAACCAGACGATGCCGGGAATCGGCAGCGAGCCCAGGCCCACCGGCGCGTTCCACCCGCCCAGGAAAAGCAGCGAGGCGATGCACGAGACCGTGAGCATGTTCACGTATTCGGCGATGAAAAATAGTCCGAAGCGCAGGCCCGAATATTCGGTGTGAAATCCGGCGACCAATTCGGTTTCGGCTTCGACCAAGTCGAACGGCACGCGATTGGTCTCCGCAACGGCGGTAATCACGTAGATGATAAAGCCGACGAACTGCGGTCCGATGAACCACCAGGTCGCCTGCGCGTTGACGATGCCGTTCAGCGAGGTGGTGCCGGCCAAGAT
>DATKPZ010000195.1:0-19822 GCA_035523815.1 Alphaproteobacteria bacterium | reverse complement strand
CGGGTCCGGAGTCGGTGCGATCGTTATCGTTCGCATGGCGAGGCCGCGTGCACTCGAGGCGATCACGGCGCTTTGCCCCGGGCCGCCGCCGACGTGGTAACGATCGCCGTCGATCGTGCCCGCGCCGCTCACGAACAGCGTGTACGGCGGAGCGAAACCATCGACCCGTACGGCGATCGTGCTGCCCGGAAGATATGGGAGCGCTGCGGCCCCGATCGATCCGGTGGCGCGGTGGACGGGAAACGCGCGCGGAGCGGCGGCGACCGCAAGCGCGAGAAGTGCGAGCGCGATCCGGTGTTTCAATGCGCTTGAAAGTACCCGATGATTCCGACGACGAGGCCGATTGCGGTCAGGCCCATAGCGAACCACAGCGGAAGGCGTGCATCGGTGAGCGCGGCGATCGATGCGAAGGCGATGGAAATCTCAAAGAGCGTCGTCGCGATTTCGAGCGTCTCGAACGAGGTCAAGAGCGCTTCGGCGTGGTCCTGCTCGTGATCGGCCTTCTCGTCTAGGTGCTTCGCCTCCGCGTACACGGCGAGCGATGAGTGTTGTTCCGCCGACGCCTCCTTGGGCATCTTGAGCGCCTGGTAGAGCGTCACGCGCAGCTGCTTACTCTGATAGTACTGGTATTGATCCGAAGCCTTTTCGGTGAGCAACACCGCGTCGTTACGCAGCGCCAGGGCTTGGATCGAGCGGTGGTGCGAGTAGAGCGTGCCGAGCGCGGCGAGGACGGCGATGACGGCGGTAAAAAACGGAATGAGGCGTTCGTGCTGCGGCTGCGCCGAAGGGTGGATCACGAAAGGTTCGCCGCGCGATGCGAGAGCGATTGCACCAGGCGAATGCCTTCCGCCACGTCGGTGCGCGGGGCCACGAGCGTCTGCACGGTGCGACGTGCATCGAGAGCGAAGCTCGCGATCGCGTAGTCGTCGAACGTACCGGCGGCGATCGCTCCATCGGGGTCGATCGCATACGCGCGGGCCCTCGCCCGATCGAACACGATGACATACAGCCGAAGTTCGGCCGCGCGCGCGCGCGCAACGCGCTCGAGCCATGGATGAGCGGCCGGCGCGTCGAGAATCGCAACGCGATATCCGGCCATGCGGTGCTGGAGAAGCAGCCCCGGGTCGAAGGCGTCGGATGCATCCACCCGCACCGTCGGAATCGCCGCGTCGAGCGTCGCCAGGTCGTCTACGCCGCGCTCGGCCAAAGCCAGGTCGGCCTCGAGAATGCGCAAGCGCTCCGCGATGTCGGCCGGCAATTCGCCGGCAACGAGCACGAGGCGCAGCACGCGGCTACCGTCGCCGTCTCGCGGCGGGATCGAGGGGATGCGTACGCGCTTGGGCGAGGGCGCAGTGAGCTCGATCCGCGCGCTGAGCAGTTCTTCGCCGGTCTGCGACGCGATCGCGACGACGTCGCCAGCCGCGTCGACGATCTGCGATTTCCCGCAGTACGCGACCATGCCGAGCTCGACGCCGCATTTATTCGCCGCAACGAACGGCGTACCGTTTTCGAAAGCGCGCACCTGCGCAAGCAAGTCGGCTTGCAAATTTTCGAGCTCGTGCGGATTGCGCCCCGACGTCACCCACGCGGTCGGCATCACCAGCAGCTCCGCGCCGCGGTCGACGAGCGCACGCCCGATTCCAGGCATGCGCCCGTCGGCGCAAATCAAGACGCCGAGCCGCCCGATCGATGTCTCGATCGGCGCAATCGCCGATCCCGGCTCGAACCACTGGCGGTCGAAGTGCCAAAGGAAGATCTTCTCAGCCGATCCGGCGAGCGAACCGTCGCGGTCGACGACCACGGCCCCATTGTGCAGTTCATCACCGCGCCGCAGCGCTGCGCCGGCGACGATCGCACATGAAGCAGAGCGCGCAATCCGCGCCAGTTCTGCTATCGCGTCCGCAACCGAGCGATCGTCGATTGCGGCATTGCCCAGCACGTAGGCTGGGAAGGTTCCTTCGGGAAGCACGAGGAGATCGTGACCCGCAGCGGCGCGTTCGATACGTTCGAGTATCGAAGCGCGATGGCGTTCGTAGCCGGCGCGATCGTGCGCGCGCAACTGCAGAGCCGCAAGGCGAATCATTCGTGGCACGAGCAGTCAGTTCTACGCGGGAGCCGCCTTTGGCCTTGCGAATACCTGCAATCGACAACGCTGGGCTACCGGCAATGATTGATGACAGGGAGAGACCTTCGTGAAATTGACTCCGTTCTATGCGTGTGCCGCATCTATCGCACTGAGCGTCGTGCTCGGTTCCGTCGCGGTGGCAGCGAGCGCACCGAAGCCGTCGGCTTCACACAAACCGAAGGACCCATGCGCGAGCCAGAAGAGCAAATGGGCTCGAGCGCAGTGTGAGGGCTACACCCATTCGGCCCCCGGCGACGAGTACTTCGGTCGAATGAAGTTGAGTTATCTGGGAATCAACAATACGTTTCACGATGAGACCATTCGCGCCGGCGACTATACGACCGACCCCGGCATCATCAACAAGGTAAGCTTTGCCGACGAAGCACTCGAGGCGTGGGCACACAAGTATCCGGGCGATCCACAACTGGCGCGAAGCTATTTTCTTGCGATCGCCATGTACAAAAAAATCTACACGTTGGACGCGCAGCAGAAGGCCTGGCAATACATGCACGTCCTGACCTCGCGTTTCGGGGGCACGTATTTCGGAAAGCTGGAGAAGGCGGACCTCGCGCGCGGCTTTACCGAGCATTACTTTGCAAACGCGCAGCTGTGCCCGACGCCGCTTCCTAGCGGCGTTGCGCCGCCCGAAGTGACGCCGGCCGCAACGGTCACGCCGGAACCCCCGCCGGGGAGTCCACGAATCGACATCATTACGCCGCCGTGCGTCCAGCCCTCGCCGGTCCCAAGCCCGTAGTGCGTTCGGCCCGGCACGAAGCCGGCAGAAAGAGAAGAGCCCCCGGTGTCCCGGAGGCTCTTTCTCTTTTGGCTTACGCCGCTGCGTCGATCAGAACTTCAGGCCGAGTCCGATAAACGGTCCGAAGTTGGACGCGTCACTCGGAGCATTGGTCTTGTTCTTGATCTCTTGGCCGATCATGCCGCCTTCGATGAAGAGCGGGCTGTTGCCGAACGCGTAGGTTAGGCCGAGCTGGTAGTTGAGGATGTTATACGCGAGTGCGTACGAGTTCCCCGACGGGTCGGTGAAGTTGCCCTTCACGTTACCGTAATACCAGACGCTGCCGTAGACCGAGAACGGATGATCGAGATCCGGCAATTTTTCGAGTCCGAATCCGACGTTCCCGAGCTTGGGATAGCCCACGTTGTTCGCGCGCCACAGATAGCCGATACCGATGTAGATACGCGGATCGGCGATCTTCAGACCGAGCTTTCCTTCGAAGTCGTAGCTGCGAACGGTCATCGCCGAAATCGGGGTAGATCCCAGTCCGCCGATGGTCGTGACGTAGCAATTCGACTCCGGGTTACCGCTCGTGTCGACGCTGCAGTTATGCGGGTAGTTGAGCTGTTGGTAGTTGCCTTCGATCATCCAAGGCAGACCGAACAGATCGAACTCTGCCGCGCCGTGGACGGCGTACGAGAATCCGTCCTTATTGCCGCTGGCCGTGTTGCCGGGGCTGAACTCGTCGTAGACCTTTTGCGACGCGAGGTAGTCACCCGCGACGAAGAGATCCTTGTACGGCGTTGCAACCGGTGCCGGGGTCGGCGTCGGCGGTGCTGTTGCCGGCGGCGGCGGGGGCGGCGGGGTGGGCGTCGGCGGAGGCGTCGGCGGAATGTACCGGACGACGACAACCTGCTTGTCGGGCACCCACTGGACGTATGCGCCCATGCCTTCCGAGATCACACGGACCGGAACGAGCACATGTCCTTGATACATGATCGGCGGCACGTCCAGCGGACGCGATTCGCCGTTGATCACCACTTCCGGCTTACCGACCGTGACCTTCACGTCGGCGCCGGGTTTACTAACGTCCACCGTCTTGCTCGACGCGTCGTACGAAACGGTCGCGCCCATTTGCTCAAACATCGAACGAAGCGGGATGAGCACGGTGCCTCCGCGCACGAGCGCAGCGAGCACACGACCCTGCTTGAGGACGTCGGGCTTGGCATAGACATGGTGGTCGTTGAAGAGAATCGGGATCTGCCCCGACGGCGGGGAACCGAAGTTCGCCGGCGGAGCCTCCATGGCGCCACCCGAGGCCTGCGCGATCGCGTTGGTTCCAATGTTTCCATGCGATGCGGAGGTCGGGGCAGCAACCGCGTTAAGTCCGAAACCGGCTGCTAACAGCACGGCGAGGACTCCGGTGCTCAGTCGCTTCAATGTTTCCTCCTAGGAGTTCGAGTATTCTATGAGTCCACGAGTTGTCTCGGCGCAGCACGCCGCTGCAGGCATTGGACCATACCCCACCCCTTCCGGGCGCAAAGAGCATAGCCCCCCGAGACAATCCTTCTTAATGTGTTCGGGAGGCCGTTTGCCCCCCCTGCAGTGAGACCCAGGCTGCCCGGGTTTCTTTAACCCTAGCCGGAGCCGAGCTTTTCTTCAAGCTTTGCGAGGAATTTCGACCGCTCGATCAAGTAGCGCTCGTGCGTCCCCTCCGCGACGGCCTCGCGTTCATCGAAAACCGCGACGGCGAAACTCAAGCGCGGTCCGTCGACCATGACCACCTCGACTTCGGTGCGGACGATGAATCCCACGGGAACCGGTTTGTGATGTTCCAGGTCGATATGGGTGCCCAGCGAGATGAACGCGGGGTCGAGCCCCGGCTCGATACACGCCAGCGCGGCGGTCTCGACCAGCTGTACCAACATCGAGGTCGAGAGAACGTCGACACCCTTGTTGCCCGCCTTCTCGGCGGTCATCCATTCCTCGACCCGGGTTTGAAGGCTGTACGCGCGGCCGATCTCCAGTTTCGCGCTCATGCCGGGGGAGAATACGCGGAAACCGAGCTTGCTCCTAGCGATGTTCCGGGAGTTATCAGGATTTCGACCCAGGATCATGAATCAAAGCGGGCGGGTCGAGCGTATCCAGCGATAGACAAGCGATCCGCCGAGAAGATAGGGAGTATCATGCATTACCAGCGAGCTGCGGTTTTCGCACTGGGCGCGACACTCGCGCTGAGCGCGTGCGCCCACGGTCCGCAGCGCCAGGCCCCACCTTTGAGCGTCGATGTCGCAGCAGCGACACGGAGCAACATCGCGACCTATGTGTCGCTCGACGGACAGGTGGCGCCGCTCGAACAGTCCGTGCTGGCGTTCCAGCAGAACGGGACGATCACGTCCATTGCGGTCAACGTCGGCGACCACGTCCGCGCCGGTCAGGTGCTTGCTCGGATCGACGACTCGGTGCTGCGCGCGGAATACGCGCAGGCGCAGGCGCAGGCGCAGCAGCAGTCCGCGACCGCGCAGGGCTCGCAAGTCGGCTTGCCGGTCCAGGTTCAGACCAATCAGGCAACGCTTGCAACGGCGCAGGCCGCCCTGCGCAACGCCAAGCTGGTCTACGATCAGGATACCGAGCTGTACAAGAGCGGTTACGTCTCGCAGTCGCAACTCGAGGCGGCGCGCGCAGCCTACGTTCAAGCGGAAAACGCCTACAGCACCGCTCAGATCGGTCTACGCAACAACGTCGTGAGCGCCGAAAATACCAAGGCCGCCGTGGCGGCAGCGCAAGCGGCGCAAGCCAACGCGCATACCCTCGGCACGCAGGTTTCGCAGACGACGCTCTACGCGCCGTACGACGGCGTGATCACGCAGCGGCTGCTCGATCCCGGCGCATATGCCGGCCCGCAGTCGCCCGTGCTGGCGATCTCGCGAATCGACAAGCTCTGGGTCAACATCAACGTCCCGGATACGGATTTACCCTACGTGCAGCCGGGAGCCGACGTAACGTTTACCTCTAGCTCCCTCCCGGGGCGCACGTTCCAAGGGCGTGTCGCGACGGTGAACGCGGTGCCGACGAGCGGAACGCTCTCCTACCTGGCTCGCATCCAGATGCCCAACGCGGACGACGTCCTGCGCGGCGGGATGCTGGTGACGGCCACGGTCCCGCGTGAGTCTCACCGGAACACGATCGTGGTTCCGCGCTCGGCGGTAGCTCAGACCGAGAATGGGTATGCAGTCTACGTCGTCGGCCCCGACAACAAGGCACAGGAAGTTCCCGTGCGCGTCGGCGTGCAGACCGACACCTTGTCGGAAGTTCTTTCACCCAAGGTTCAAGCCGGAACCAAAGTCATCACCACTCGTCCCGATACGCTCAAAGACGGAAGCACCGTCGCTGTCAATTCGCCGGCCGCTCAGGGGCCGGCCAATGGGGGAAGCTCCTCGCAATGACCTCTGCTCGCCGTTTCATGGCGCGATCGCTGCCGGTTGCCCTCGCGCTGGGTTTGTGCGCGCCGCTGGCGGTCACCGCGCAGCCGTCGCAAGTGCCGATTACCGCTCCGACGCCCGCGCCGGTGCCGACCATGTCCGGGACGCCGATTCCGTATCCGGCGTACGGCACGCCCGCGCCGGATGTCGCCGCCCAAGTCGTCAAGCCCGGTGTTCCCGTGACGGTAACGCTGACGCAGGCGATCGATATCGCGGTCGCTCAGTCCCCGACGTTCTCGACCGAGCGCGCCGAGTACCGCGCAATCGCCGCCCGATACGGCGCCGAGAAAGGCGCATTGCTGCCGAACATTTCCGCCAACGGATCGGCCACGCGCTCCTTCGGTTCGATCGGCGGAAGCAACAATGGGGCCTCGCCGGAGCCGAGCCGGGAACCCAGCGTCACCGAATCGACGCTGTCCGGCCAAATCACCCTGACCCAGCTGATCTTCGACGGCGGGCGGACGATCGCCGGAATTCGCAGCGCGAAGGAAGCCGACTTCGCCGGCAAAGACACGTTGCTGCGCCAGCTCCAGCAACTCGCCTTTACGGTCGCGACGAACTATTACACGCTGCTCGAAGACAACGCCAGCGTCGCTTCGGACGCCGCGCTCGTGCACGAGTTCGAGATCAACGAACAATACGTCGAGGCTCAGATTCGCACCGGTGCGGCGGCACGCTCGGACCTCGCGGCGGCGCAGTTTCAAACTGCGCAAGCGCGCGGACAGTTGATCACGGCGCAAGGCCAAGCCATCGCGGCCGAGGCCGCGTTCACGACCGCGCTCGGACTCGACGCGGATACGCAGATCAATCCTCAATTGCTCGAAAAATCCCCGCCGCAGATCAAGGTTCTGAGCTATACGCAATCGCTCAAGGAAGCGTATACGCTGCGGCCCGATTTCATCGGCGCAGAGCATACCGTCGAATCGGACAAAGAGAACTTGCGTTTTGCGAAGCTCGCGCGCTTTCCGTCGATCAGCGCGAACGCGAGCGACGGAAATTCACGTTCGCTGATTCAAGGTTCGAACACCGCGCTGCCGTTCTCGTCGCAGCAATCGATCGGCGCAACCATCAGCATCCCGATCTATGACCAAGGTCAGACGAATTACAACGTTGCGGTGGCCGCCGCTCAACTCGACGAGGGCAGTGCCTCCTTGACGCAGACACGGCTTCAGGTGCAATCGGACGTGCGTGGCGGCCTTGCGAACCTGATTTCAGCGCGCGCGTCGCTGGTGCAGGCGCAAGCTGAGGTGACCAGCGCGACGGTGAGTTTGCAGGCCACGCAGGCGCAGTATAAGGTGGGCGCATCGACGATCACCGCGATCGTGACCGCCGAAGCGAACCTGGCGACCGCGCAGCGCGATTACGTTGCGGCGCTCTACGGCGAGCGTCTGGCCGAGCAGCAGTACGCGTTCGCCCTAGGGGCCAGCGACCTGACTCTTTAAGCAAGGGGCATGTCCTCGAATCCCACGGTCCCGGCGGCGGTCTCTGATCCGGTCAATGCGGCAATCCTAGCGATCTCCGAAGATCGTCTCCAGGGTTTTCAACAAGATCCGTTCGGGGAAATCGCCGCGCGCAGTGGGATGAGCCCCGAGGTCGTGATGGAGCGGGTCGTGGCGATGCTGCGCGCGGGAACGATCCGGCGCGTGCGCCAGACGCTGATGTCGACGAACCTCGCGCGCGGCGCGCTCGTGGCCTGGCAGGTCCCCGCCGAACGTCTCGACCGGGCCTTCGACTACATGTTCAAGGAAGATCCGTTCTCCGGGCATGTGGTCATCCGGTCGACGGACGCGGTGACGCCCGGGAGCACCTACCGGTTATGGACGACGCTGAAAGTGCCGCAAGGCTATTCGCTGCGCAAGCACGCCGAGTTTTTGGCGGGAGAAGTCGGCGCCGATTCTTTTCGCTTGATGCCGGCCAAGATGGTCTTCGCCCTCGGCGTTGGGCACGTGCGACGGCGCGGACTGGAACCGGGCGCGCGTGCCGACGTGTTCGCCGAGCCGGCCAACACCGCGATCGTCGAACTCTCGCCGCTGGAGTGGCGGGTCTTGACGGCGCTCAAACGTGAATTCGCCCCGAGTGAGATCGTGCGCGACCTCTGGGCCGCTCGCGCGGACGAGGCCGGCGTCAGCCTAGAAGAGTTTTCGCGCGTCGCGCGCGAGCTGAGCGAGCGGCGAGTGATCGGCCGATTCTCCACGTTTCTCGAACACGTCAAAGCCACCGCCAATGACGAGCGGGTCACGCGCTACAACGCGCTGTTTCACTGGGCCGTGCCGCCCGGCCGCGAGGTCGAGACGGGACGGGAAGTCGGCCGGCATTTCGTCATTACGCATGCCTACTGGCGCGAAGGCGGTCCCGAGTTCAGAAACGTCAACGTGATGGCGGTCGCTCACGGCATGGAGAAGGAACGCGTCCTCCAGCACAAAGCCGCAATCGACGAGCACCTGCGCGAAGCCGGGATTGATTTTTCCTACACCAACGTCTTCTGGGGCGGGCGCAGCGAGATCAAACCCTCGGAGATCGCGCCTCAAGCGTATCGTGAGTTCTGCGCCCTGCACGGCATCGATCCGGATTCGATGCGCGGCGACGACGCTTGATCGTTCGTTTGGTCCGCGCGCTGCTCGCGCTGCTGCTGGTGACGAGCTTCGTAACCGCATGCTCGAAGCCGGAACAGGAGTCGGGCGATCGTCACCCCTGGACGCGGCCGGGCGTGCTGCGCATCGGCTCCAACTACGACGTCAAGTCGCTCAACCCGGTACTTGACGGCAGCGCGCTGAGTCTTGACGTTGCGATGTTCGTGTATTCGTGGGCCGTCCGGTACGACAGCGCCGGGCATCCCGTTCCAGACGCCTTACGCGAGATCCCGACCGTTGCCAATGGTGACGTGAGTAAGGACGGACGCACGCTCATCTACAAGCTGCGCCGGGATATCACGTGGCAAGACGGCAAGCCGCTGACCTGCGAAGACCTAAAATTTACTTGGCAATTCGTCATGAATCCCAAGACCAACGTCGCGGTCACCGACGGTTTTCGCGACATCGGATCGATCGATTGCCACGACCCCTACGTCGCCGTCGTTCATATGAAGCGGCTGTATGCGCCGTTCTTGCAGCAGCTGTGGAGCGTCAACAGCAACGCGCCGATCTTGCCGGAGCATATTCTCGCGCCCTACCTTGCGGCCGGCACGCAAAATACCGCGCCTTTCAACGCGATGCCGATCGGGAGCGGTCCATTTCGCGTAATTCAGTGGGAGCGCGGAACGGTCGTGCGTCTGGCCGCGAACCCCAACTACTTTCGCGGTAAACCTAAGCTCAACGAGGTCGACTTCTACTACGAGCCCGACGAGAACACGCTGGAGACGCAGATTCAAACCCATGCGATCGACCTGCTCGCGCGCGGGACGCCGATCAACTGGCCGCGTTACCAGCAGATTGCCGCGCAGGCGAACTCCGGGTTGAAGGCCATTGCAGTCGATTCGTACGTCTACGATCACATCGATTTCAACCTGCGTAACCCGATCCTGCGTGATGTACAAGTCCGGCGCGCGCTCGCCTACGCGACGAATCGTCCGGAGATCATCGCCAAAATCATGCACGGAGCGTATACGCAGTCGGACAGCCCCGAGCCGCCGCAATCCTGGGGATACACTGACGACACGGTGCACTACGCGTTCGATCCGGCGAAGTCGCGCGCGTTGCTCGACGCCGACGGCTGGCGCGTGGGTCCGGACGGCGTACGCGTGAAAGGCGGGCAGCGGCTCGAGTTCAATCTCAGCACGCAGACGGAGTCGACGATCGGCAAGGCGTTGCAAGCGGTCCTGCAACGCGAGTGGCATGACGTCGGCGTCCAGGCGGATGTGAAGAATTATCCAACCGCGCAGATGTTCGCCAACGGCAACACGGCGATTCTCGAGGGCGGCCACTACGATGCGGCGACCTTCGCGTGGTTCGGCGCGGCCGATCCCGATCTGGACCCGCTCTATTCGGCCGATAACCTCGCGCCGCGCGGACAGAACTCGCTATTCTGGGCGAATCCGATCGCAACCAAAGCGCTCGAAGACGCGCTCGGCACCGTCGATCAATCCAAACGTAAAGCCGACTACGTCGTGTTCCAGCAGCAACTCGCGCTGGACGTTCCGACGATCGTCATCGGCTTTCGCAAATTGCCGTACGTCTACAACACCGACTTGCACGGCTTCGATCCCTCGCCTGTGATCTCACCGTTCTGGAATCCTTGGGAGTATTCAATATGAAGCGTCTCGTTGTTACGCTGCTCGCGGGTGCGGTAGCAATGAGTGCCTGTTCGAAAGTGTCGCAATCCGGAGAGGGCGGCCGCGTCAATTCCTGGACGATTCCTCACACCCTGCGGTACGCAAACGCGGAGGACGTCAATTCGCTCAACCCGCTGCTGAGCCAACAGCTCACCGTCGGATATCTCTCGTCGATGACGGCGGCGTGGCTGATCAAGTGGAACGCGCACAATCTTCCCTACGCCGAGCTCGCGACGGAGGTGCCGACCAAGGCGGACGGCGGGATCAGCCAAGACGGCCTCGCGATCACCTATCACCTTCGCAAGGGACTGAAATGGTCGGACGGCGTGCCGCTCAATGCCGACGACGTGGTCTTCACCTATCACGAGGTGATGAATTCCGCGAACAACATTACCAGCCGCGCCGGATGGGATCTGATCACGAAGGTCGACGAGCCCGACAAGTATACCGTCACTTTTCACTTGAAAAAGCCCTACTCGCCGTTCATCGTCACGTTCTTTTCCAGCGCGGGCGGCAATCCGTCGATTCTTCCTAAGCATTTGCTGGCGAAGTATCCTAACATCAACAACGTCCCGTTCAACGCGCTGCCGGTCGGTGCGGGCCCGTTCAAATATAAAGAGTGGGATCGCGGGCAGAAGGTCGTGATGGTCCCGAACCCCTACTACTTCCGCGGCCAGCCCAAGCTCAAGGAAGTCGACTTCGAGATCATCCCGAGCCGCGATACGATCCTCACGCAGCTCCAGGCGCATGAAATCGATATGTGGCTCAACGTTCCCGGGACATATTACGACCAGGTGACGAGCCTGAGCGGGTACGATGTGATGCACCAGCCCGGTTATCAGTGGGGTCATCTCGACTTCAATCTCACGCGTGCGGCGGTCTCGGATCCGGTCGTGCGCCGGGCGATCGAGCTTGCGACCGATCGCGAGACGCTCAATCGGAAATTTCAGCACGGGATTCAAAACGTGCAAGAAACGCCGGCCTCGAAGACGGCGCCGTATTACGATCCGAACATTCCGCTGGTCCCGTTCAACATCGCCAAGGCCAACGCGATGCTCGACGCCGACGGATGGAAGCGTGGACCCGACGGCATCCGCGCAAAGAACGGCGTCAAGCTCGATCTCCTGATGGCAGAGCAGACAGGATCGGTCAACGTCGATCACGAGATCGAGTTCTTCCGCTCGACCTGGAAGCAGATCGGTGTGGGCATCAACGTCCACCAATACCCTGCTCCCATGCTCTTTGCGCCGTACGGCGACGGCGGAATCATCTACAACGGCAAGTGGGACGTCGTGCTCTTCAACTGGGTCGGGGATCCGATCGGCGATCTCTCCGCGCTCTTTGCCTGCGATCAGATCCCGCCGCTCGGGCAGAACGACCTGCATTGGTGCAATCCGGACGCGAACGCGGCGATGCACCGAGTGTTCTCCGATTACGACCAGTCGCAGCGTAATGCCGACGACCGCGTGCTCTTCGAGCAACTTGCGAAAGACCTGCCTGAGATCGTGCTCTATAGCGTCTCGGACATCTACGTTTACAACAAGGACCTACAGGGCTACCACCCCAACAGCGTCACGCCGTTCGACGACATGATGAACGTGGACATCTGACGCACGCGCGAGAAGCCCGAGCAAGACGGTGCAGCCGATGAGTGAGAAGAGGCGGAGCACCGCGCTTGCCGGGTTTGGAGCGAGCAGTCCGGTATGGGCGAGTTCCGCGTGCCAGAGCTGCGCGGCGGTCGCGCCCGGTACTTGAACGAAGTCGCGCATCGCATCGGGCCACACCGGCAACGGATGCGCGGCCGCGACCCACGTACCCAACCCGAGCAGCGTTGCACTTGCCACGGACCACGCGACCGCGCGAGCGTCGATGCGTGGCAAGGTCGCAAGGCACGCGGCGATCAGCGCCGTGCCGAGAGCGAGATCTTGCGGCAGGGCCGGCGGCGACTGTGCGATGTCGAGCCAATTTGCGCCGATCGCGACGACCGCAAAAAGCGCGGGCCCGCGCAGCGTTGCCGGGACCATCCGCAGGGTGAAGATCCCCGGCACGAAGAGCGCGGCGAAATCCTGTTCGTGAAAAAAGCCGCAGACGAAGGGCAGCGCGCACGAGATTGCAGCAAACCCGAAATACAGGCTACGCCGCCAGGTGATCCACGCGGCGCAGATCGTCACCACGGAACCGGCGGCGACGGCTATCGTCGCGGCGAGCGTTTGCGCAAGGCCGAAGCCGCGGGCGATCGCGATCGGCGTATACTGCAGAGCCGAAACACGTTCGGCCTCGGCATGTGCGAGGAGCAGATGTGCATAGTCGAGCGGCCAGCCGGCGCCGCGCACGGCAGCGCCGCAGGCATAGAGGGCGAGCATCCCGAGGCCGATCGTAAGAGCGCCCCCGCGGCGCAGTGCGGCGAGAAGTCCGAGCGCCGCGTTGGGCTGGAAACAGAACGCGACGAAGGCTCCCGCCCAGAGCGCGACGCGCGTGCGCAGTCCAAGCGCCAAAGCCGCGGCCGCGGCGCCGGCGATCGCCGTCTGTCCAAGTGCCACTGCGCTCGTGAGCGGTGCGAAGGCGAGCGCGATGAGCGCGAGGCACGCAAGGTCGAAGGGCGTGCGGACGCCGGCGAGCAGCGCGCCGGCGATCACGAGCGCGATCAGCGCGATCACGAGCGCTGCACGCCAAAAGATCGTTGCGTCCGACGCGGGGAGCCGTGCGAGCAGCATCCAGAACGGAAGCGCTGCGGGCGTGCCGACGAACGGAAGCATCGCGCCGGGCGGGAGCAGCGACTCGTCGCTCGCGATATCCGCGGCGTAGGGATCGCGCGCCGCAAGCGCCGCAGCCCCCGCGGCGCGATAGGCTTGAAAATCGCGCAGCGATCCGCCCGCGGTCTCGGGTGGCCGCAGAAAGAGCAACGCAGCCGCGATCAGCATCGCTGCCAGCCCGGCGCAAGCGATGCGCGCGCTCATTCCTGCAAGGTATAGAGCGCTAGGCGTTCGATCGCACCGTCATTTCCCATGGCGTACGCGGCGCCGCCCGGAAAACGGGCTTCGAACATCTCTTCGTACGGACCGATGCGTGTCGGCATTCCAGTCATGCGGCCGAAGTGTTCGGGCAACGAGGTGAGCTGCATGCCGACTTCGATCTCGCCCGGAACCAGACGAAAGTGCGCGTCTTGCGGCTCGAGTTTCGGCGCGCGATCGACTTTGGGTAGATAGAGTTCGGCCGATGCCAGGCGCTGTTTCGAGTAGAAGATGCTGAGCAGCAAGCGCGCCCCATCGCGTCCGCGCACGCCGTAGGTATGCCAGCCGCGCGTCGGATAGCTGAACGCCAGGCCGAGCTGCCGTTCGACGTCGGCGCGCGTGGTCGCGTTCACGTCGAGCGCCAGGTTTTCGCTGAACATCAGAATGGGCTTATCGGAGGGCGGCGGCGGCGCGTTGTCCAGTTTGTACTGGCGCTCGTAAATGTTTGCAAGAATTTCAACCGCTCGCTGCATCGCAAAATCCGGCGGATCGCCGCTCATATTGCACCCGGATTCGTGAGGCCGCCGTGAGATTGACCGATAAGGTACATCAAGCCGATCACCGTCGCCAGATACCAGACGCCGACGCGAGCGCGCGCGGCGTTCGTCATCGCCGCAGCGCGGGGATCGGCGTGCCCGCGCAGCGCGGCAATCATCGCCGGCAATCCGAGCAGCGCGATGAGCAGGACGAAGATGATCGGCACGCCCAGCCAAAACGCGGCGGCGACGAAGAGCGCTGCGCCGGCGATCCACAGCGGCGGCCAAATCGCGCCGATGACACGGCCGCCGTCGAACGGCAGCACGGGGATCATATTGAAAAGATTCAAGAAGGCGCCGATGTCGGCGCAGGCAAGCCAAAAGCGATCGTTCGTCGCCGACCCCAGCGCGTAACAGGCACCCGCAAGCACAAAACCGGTGAGCGGTCCGGCTAGCGCGATATACGCGTCCGCTTCGAGATCCGGTGCGATCGCGCCGGCCGTATACGCGCCCAGAAACGGCACGAATACCGGTGCGCGCACCGGCAGCCCGTAGGCGCGATACGCAAAATAGTGACCGAGTTCGTGCGCCGCGATCAACAACACCAGCACGACGCCGATGCGCCACCCGAAGGCCGCGACATAAAAGACCAGCGAGAGAATGAAGGTCCAGCTCACCGCGAAGAGCTTCGCGCCGATCAGCACGAATTTGAAATTCAAAAGGATGGCGAGCAGCGCTTTGAACTTGAGCGCGAGGACGGTGAGCCCCGCGGCTATCGTGCCGAGCCCGCCCGCGCGCCGGCCGGCCTTCTTCTCGGGCGCAGCGGGAACGGCAGGGGCTTGGTACTCTCCCTCGACGGGTTGCTCATCGTGCATGGCAGAAGAGCATTCACATGGCCCGTACGTCACCACCTGCGCGAATCGTCATTCTGGGCGGCGGCTTCGGCGGCATCGCCGTTGCGCAGCGTCTCGAGCGGCGCTTGCGTCCCGGCGAAGGCGACATCACGTTGATCTCGCGCGAGAACTTCTCGCTCTTCACCCCGATGCTTCCCGAAGTGAGTTCCGGGGAGCTGGATATTCGCCACGTCGTAACGCCGATTCGCTCGCAACTTCGGCGGGCGCACTTCGTCCTCGCGGACGTTCGCGCGCTCGACGTCGCCGCCGGCTCGGTCGACATCACGCACACGCTGACCGGTCGCGAAGCACGGATCGCGTACGATCAACTGGTGATTGCGCTGGGCTCGTCGACGTCGACATTCGGGCTGCCGGGCGTGGCGGAACGCGTCTTCGCGCTCAAGACGCTCGAGGATGCGGGCATCCTGCGCAATCGCCTCGTGTGGTTGCTCGAACTGGCTGATTCGACGAACGATGCCGCATTGCGACGGCGCTACCTGACCATCGTCGTGGTGGGCGGCGGGTTTACCGGGGTCGAGGCGACGGGAGAGTTCGTCGAGCTTTTTCACAGCGTGCTGCGCTTCTATCCGAGTATCGACCGCGCGATGGTGCGCATCGTGCTGGTCGAGGGCGGAGATGTGCTCTTGCCGGGATTACCGCCGCGCATGGGCAGCTATTCGGCGGCAAACCTGCGCAAGCGCGGCGTCGAGATCCGTACGGGCGACGGCGTGGCATCGGCTGACGACGACGGCATCGTGTTGCAAAGCGGCGCTCGCATCGAGACGGCGACGATCGTGTGGAGCGCGGGCGTCGCGCCGGCTCCAGCCGTTGCCGGCACACCGCTCCCGCGTACCAGGCGAGGAGCGATCGTCGTGGGACGCGACTTCCGCGTCGACGGATTCGAGAACATTTGGGCGCTGGGCGATTGCGCCGCGATCCCGAGCGGCGACGGCGGCTTCTACCCCTTGACGGCGCAACACGCGATTCGCGAAGGACCGGCGCTCGCCGACAACCTCATCGCGACCTTGCGCGGCCTCTCGACCAAACCATTCGCATTCAATGCGCTCGGGATGATGGCGTCGCTCGGCGCGCGACGGGCGGTCGCGCAACTGCCGGGCAACCGCGTGCTCACCGGATTCTTGGCCTGGTTCCTGTGGCGCTCGTACTATCTCTTGCGCTTACCCGGGCTCGATCGCAAATTGCGCGTGGCCTTCGACTGGACGCTCGAGCTGCTCTTCCCGCGCGACATCGCCGAGCTGCGCGTCTATACGCGTGAGGCGCAGTCGAGCGCCGCGAGCGACGCAGGCTTAGCGCCACGCGACACGGAGCTTCCGCACCTCTGAGCCTTGTCATCCCGAGCGTAGGCGCGAAGCGCCGTAGTCGAGGGACCCACGCCTCACCGGTTCGTGCCTCGAAAAAGGGGTGCGCGACATCGTGTCGCGCGGGCGGCGACGCGAATGCGCCTCTCGCCCTCCAGGCTCCGGCGCAATCGCGAACTTTTTCTCGGCCACAAACCGCCGAGTCGCGGTCCCCCGACGACGCTTTGCTACGCTCGGGATGACAAGGGAGCTAAACCCACATCTCGTGTGAGCCGGCGTACACTTCCGTGTAGAGTGTCGACGGTTCGGGCGAGGGTTCGTTCTCGACGGCGTCGGTGGTGGCGTTGACGCGCGCCGCGACGGCCTTGCGCATGTCTTCGATGCGCTCGCGCGTCAAAATCCCCGCGTCGATCAGGCGCTGCTCGAAGCGCGGAACCGGATCGTTGACGCGCTGCTGCGCGACCTCTTCGCGCGTGCGATAGGTTCGCTCGTCGTCGTCGGTCGTGTGCGAGAGAAAGCGGTAGCACATCGCTTCGACGAGGGTCGGACCGCCGCCGTTCACCGCCTTCTCACGCGCCGCGCGAACGGCTTCGTAAACGGCGACCGGATCGAATCCGTCGACCACGACGCCTTCGATCCCGTAACCTTGCGCGCGCGACGCGACGCTCGGATTGCCCATTTGTTTCGAGATCGGGGTCGAGATCGCCCATTGGTTGTTCTCGCAGAGAAAGACGACCGGCACCCGATGGATCGCGGCGAAGTTGATCGACTCGTGCCACTCGCCTTCGCTGGTGGAGCCTTCACCGAATTGGCAGAGCACCATGCGGTCGGGTTCGCCGCGATACTTGATCGCGTAGGCCGCACCGACGGCGTGCGGGCACTGCGCGGCCAGAATCGAGGAAATGGTCGCGATACCTTTGGCTTTGTCGGTGACGTGATTGATGATCGACTTGCCGCCCGTCGTATCGGTCGCGCGCGCGAATTGCGAGCGAAAAACGTCTTCGAGCGCAAAGCCGCAGGCGAGCGTGATGCCGGTGTTGCGGTAGTACGGATAGAGGAGATCTTTCCCGCGTTCGAAGGCCATGCCGGCCCCCGCCTGCACGGCCTCGTGGCCTTCGGATCCCATCGCAATCGCGATCTTGCCCTGGCGGTTGAGTTGGAAGCCGCGCGTATCGACCGCACGCTGCAGGAGCATGTTTTCGAGCAGCGTCACGAGTTGATCGTTGGAGAGCATAGCGCCAATCGTTCCGACGGCAAAGGTACGGCGACCTTCCTTTTCGCAATACGAGCGGAATGGAAGCGCGCCGCCCCTACGACATCGATTCGGTCACCGACGTGGCCTTTCACGTCTTCGCCGAGCGTGGCTACGATGCGACCTCGATGGACGACGTCGCGCGCGCCGCGGGGATCACCAAGGCGAGTATCTACCATCACGTTCCGAGCAAGGAGGCGCTCCTGGCTCGCGGCCTGAACCGCGCGCTGGCGGCCCTGTTCGGCGTGCTCGATGAGCCCGAAGCGTGCGCGGGTACCGCGCGAGCGCGCTTGGCCGCGATCGTGCGCCGGGTCGCCGAGATCACCATGTCGTTGCGTGCCGAGGTGAGCGTACTGTTTCGCGTGCGCGGAAATTCGCAGACCGAGCGCGACGCGATGGAACGGCGCCGCGCATTCGATGCGCGCATCACGGACCTCGTTCGCGAGGCACAGGCGGGCGGCGAGATTCGCCGCGATATCGAGGCCGCGCTGGTCGTGCGCCTGGTCTTCGGCATGTCGAACTCGGTGGTCGAGTGGTACCGGCCGGATGGCCGCACCCCCGCGGCCATGATCGCCCAAGCTATCGAGGGCATCGCATTTTTTGGCGTCGCTGCGGATTGGGCCCAAGGCCCAAACGCCACAGATTCAGCCGAAGGCTGAATCCTGTTGACGTGCCCGGGCGCCCGAAGCTAGAATTTAGGCTGGCCTACCATTTGGTAGGGCGACGGGCGAGCCTGGTCGGGGAGATTGGATCAGAATGAAACTGCGCAGCTACGTGGGGGGCGCCTGGTACGAAGCCCCGGAGGGGTTCGTCCGAGTCCTCTCGGCGGTCGATGGACGAGCGGTCGCGCTGGTCTCCAGCCAAGGGCTCGATACCCAGCGGGTTCTCGACTACGCGCGCAAGACCGGCGGCCCGGCGCTGCGCGCGCTGACCTTTCACCAGCGCGCCGAGCTGATCAAGGCTCTCGCGCTGCACCTCGACCAGCGCAAAGAGCGCTTCTACGAGGTGGCGTACGACACGGGCGCCACGCGCAAAGACAATTTCGTCGACATCGACGGCGGTATCATGACGCTCTTCGCGTTCTCCTCGAAAGCGCGGCGTGAACTGCCCGATGCACGCGTTGCCGTCGACGGCGCGCTCGAGCCGCTCTCCAAGGGCGGGACGTTCGCCGCGCGCCACATCATGACGCCCCTGCGCGGTGCCGCCGTGCACATCAACGCCTACAATTTTCCGACCTGGGGGATGCTGGAGAAGCTCGCGCCCGCACTGATCGCGGGCGTCCCCGCGATCGTCAAACCGGCAACTCAAACCGCGTACGTCGCGTACGCGGTTTTCGAGGAGATCATCGCCTCGGGGATCCTCCCCGAGGGTAGCGTGCAATTCATCGCCGGCGGGATCGGCGATCTGCTCGACCGTTTGACCGGGCAAGATGTGGTCTCGTTTACGGGCTCGGCGCAAACCGCGGCCAAGTTGCAGAGCACGCCCGCGATCGCGCGGAACAGCGTGCGCTTCATCGCGGAACAGGATTCGCTCAATGCCGCGATTCTGGGTCCCGACGTTCGCGTGGAAGATCCCGAGTTCGAGCTCTTCGTCCGGGAAGTCGCGCGCGAGATCACGACCAAGGCCGGACAACGCTGCACCTGCATTCGCCGCGCTATCGTGCCGCGTGGGATGATGGACGCGGTCCAGCGCGCGCTCGCCGCGCGTCTGGAGAAGTCGGTTCTGGGCAATCCGCGTAGCGAGGGCGTGACGATGGGTGCGCTCGTGAGCCAAGGCCAACGCGACGACGTGCTTGCCGCAATTGCGCAGCTTACCGGTGAGGCGCAGATCGTCTACGGCGATCCGTCTGCCGCGCCGAACGTCGTCGACGGCGACGCTCGAGCCGGGGCCTACATGGCGCCGGTCGTGTTGCGCTGCGAGCGCCCGCTGGATTCCCAGCGCGTGCACACCGTGGAAGCGTTCGGCCCGGTCACGACGCTGATGGCCTACGATACGCTCGACGAAGCGATCGAGATCGCCAATCGCGGCGAAGGAAGTCTCGTTGCGTCGGTCTTTTCTTACAATGCCCCGGCGGCGGATGCACTGGTGCTCGGCATCGCGCCGTTTCACGGGCGCGTGCTGGTCGTCGACCGCGACGATGCCAAAGAACAAACCGGCCACGGCACACCGCTCGCGCCGCTGGTTCACGGCGGTCCGGGGCGCGCGGGCGGCGGCGAGGAGATGGGCGGCATTCGCGGCGTGTTCCATTACATGCAGCGCACCGC
>DATKPZ010000194.1:0-2777 GCA_035523815.1 Alphaproteobacteria bacterium | reverse complement strand
ACGAGCGGTGCTCGCGATTCGACCGTATCGCCCGCCCGCGCGTGCACGGCGCTGGCCGTTCCCGCCCGGTGCGCGCGCACTTCGTTCATCATCTTCATCGCCTCGACGATCGCCACGACCTGGCCCTCGGCGATCGCATCGCCCGGCGCGACCTTCATCTCGACGACGACCCCATGCATCGGCGAGACCACGTCGTTCCCGCTCGCACTCGCGCTCTTGCTTTTTCCGCCCGCGCGCGGCGCGACGCGCGGCGACCCGTTTCGCGCGGGCGACGGCACGGAACGCTGCGGCAGATCGAACACGCGCACACGATACAGCTTGTCGTTGACCTCAACGCGAAGGTCTTGCGGCGGAGAAGGTTCAGCGCCGCCTCCGGAGGTGAGCGTAACCATACTCAGGGAGGGGGAGACGGAAAACTCCGAAGCCGCAAACGCTTCGAGCGTCGCGGTTCCATATGATGCGTCGCGAACGCTTGGTTCGTCGCAGAGCGCGCGCAGCAACGGAAGCGTCGTTGGTACGCCGTCGATAACGTACTCGTCGATCGCGCGAGCGAGGCGCGCGATCGCTTGCGCGCGCGTCGGCGCCCAGACGATCAGTTTGGCGATCATCGAGTCGTAGTCGGGTGAGATCGTGTAGCCCGGGTAGGCAGCCGAATCAACGCGCACGCCCAAACCGGCGGGCTCGCGATACGCGGTGATCGTGCCGGGTGCAGGACGAAAGTTGTCGGCAGGATCCTCGGCGTTGACGCGGCCTTCGATCGCGACGCCGTGGAAGGCGATGTCGTCTTGGCCGAAGCCGAGCTCTTCGCCCGCGGCGACGCGGATCTGTTCGCGGATGAGATCGAGTCCGGAAATCTCTTCCGTCACGGTATGCTCGACTTGGATGCGCGTGTTCATCTCGAGGAAGAAGAACTCGTCGCCCTTAACCAGGCACTCGATGGTGCCGACCGAGTCGTAACCGATCGCCTGCGCGGCACGCACGCCGGCCTCGCGCATCGCGCGCCGGACTTTGAGCGGGATGTTGGCCGGCGCTTCTTCCCAGAGCTTTTGATGGCGGCGCTGCAGCGAGCAGTCGCGCTCGCCGACGTGGACGACGTTGCCGTGCTTGTCGGCCAAAATCTGCAGTTCGACGTGCTTGGGATTGTCCAGATATCGCTCGGCGTAGATCGTGCCGTTCTTGAAGTAGGCTTCGGCTTCGCGAGTGGCGGTGGTAAAGGCCGATTCGATCTCTTCCAGCGTGCGCGCGACCTTGAGCCCTTTGCCGCCGCCGCCGCCGGAGGCTTTGAGCGCGAGCGGCAGGCCGTAGGTTTTAGCCGCTGCGCGCGCACCCGCGACGTCCTCGATCGCCTGCGTTCCGCCCGGCACGAACGGCACGTCGGCTTTGGCCATCGCTTGCCGCGCGCGCAGCTTGTCGCCCATCGCGTCGATGGCGTCCGGGTGCGGCCCGATCCACACCAATCCCGCGCCGATGACCCGTCGCGCGAATGCGCTGTTCTCCGCGAGGAAGCCGTAGCCGGGGTGAATCGCCTGCGCGCCGGCGCGCTTTGCGACTTCGAGAATCGCGTCGATATTCAAATAGCTCGCCGAGGGTGCCGCGGGGCCGATCAAATAGGCCTCATCGGCCATGCGCACGTGCATGCCGTCGCGGTCGGCCTCAGAATACACGGCGACGGTTGCAATCGACATTTCGCGCGCGGTGCGGATCACGCGGACGGCGATCTCCCCCCGATTGGCGATCAGGATCTTATCGAACACGATAATCTTCGATCTCGAGATCGGGCTCGCGGGCAGCGCGCTTCCAACGCGACGCCGCCGGCGGGGCTTGCGTCTCCTCGGGTGGCGTCAACGCCGCGAGCGCTGCCGCGACGGCCGCAAGTTCCTCGCTTGTGATCACGCGTGGAAATCGGGCGGATACATCCCGACCCTGTGATAGCCGGCGTCGACGAAATGCACGTCGGCGGTAATCGCGCTGGAGAGGTCGGAGGCAAGATACACCGCGGTATTGCCCACGTCTTCGGCGGAGACGTTGCGGCGCAGCGGTGCAACCTGTGGAACGACGTCGAGCATCTTCGTCGCCCCCGCGACTTGCCGCATGCTCGCGGTCTTGATCGGTCCGGCCGAGATCGCGTTGACGCGGATGCCGCGCGCCCCCAGGTCGTAGGCGAGATAGCGGACCGATGACTCGAGTGCGGCCTTGGCGATGCCCATCAAATTGTAGTTGGGAACGATTTGCGTTGCGCCCAAATAGGTCATCGACATGATCGAGGCGCCATCGTTGAAGTTCTCACGGAGGGCGGAGGCCATCGCGATCAGCGAAAACGCCGATACGTCCAGCGAGAGCGCAAAGCCCTTGCGCGAGGTGTCGTAGACGGCGCCGCGCAGATCGTCCTTGTCGGCGAAAGCGATCGAGTGCACCAGCGTGTCGAGCGGCCCGAAGCGCGCGGCCACGGCGTCACGCAGGGCTTCGAGCGACGCGTCGCTCGAGACGTCGCACTCCAGCACGGGACCGCCGCCGAGCTCGGCTGCCAGCTTTTCGACCTCGTCCTTCACGCGCTCGCCCTGATAGGTCAAGGCAATGGTCGCGCCGTGCTCGTGCATTTTGCGCGCGATCCCGGTTGCAATCGACCAGCGATTGGCGACGCCGGTGATCAGGGCGCGCTTACCTTCGAGGAGCTTCACGCCCGTAAGATACCAGCGCAAGGGCCCTCGTCCTCTCGCGCGAACCGGTAGCGGCATGTTTGTGCTGCTTTCGCGCTATCTCAAACCCCTGGACGAGGT
>DATKPZ010000193.1:0-2916 GCA_035523815.1 Alphaproteobacteria bacterium | reverse complement strand
TCGTTCGCGGTTGCGTTGTCCACCCGAACGACAAAGGTTTTTCCGCTGAATCCGCTCGTCGCGTCCACCTCCCTATGGTTGTTACTGGTTATCGGCTTGTTGTACCCAATTGTTCACAAACTGCATCGCCGCCTCGAGCCCATCGTCGAGCCAGAGTTGCGCGCCGTCGGCAGCCGCCTGGATGATACGCGGGAGCACGTTGCGCTCATCGGCGCTGAAGGGACTGAGGACGTGGTCGATCGATTCGTGTTCGGGACGGCCGACGCCGACGCGAATTCGCGGGAATCGATCGCCGATGGTCGCGATGATCGAGCGCAGGCCGTTGTGTCCGCCGTGGCCGCCGAACGGCCGCATGCGCAAGCTTCCGAACGGAAGATCCATGTCGTCGACGATCACGAGCACGCCCTCGGGCGGCGTGCGGTACCACGAGGAAATCAGCCGGACCGGCGTTCCCGAAAGGTTCATGAACGAGGTTGGTTCGACCAGCACGACGCGATGCTTCGAGTCGAAGATCTGGCGCGCGCTGTCCTTGGTCTTCCAGGACGAGAGCCCGTTGCGCGACGCAATCTCGTCGACAACCATGAACCCGGCATTGTGCCGGGTTCGTTCGTACTCTCGTCCGGGGTTGCCAAGCCCGACGACGAGCCTGGGCGCTTCTTGATCGGCTATTGTGACTGAGTCTCCGCAGTGCCGCCGATGATTTCCGGTGCAACCTGCTCCGCGCCGGCGCCCGAAGCGGCCTCTTCGAGGTGCTGAGCCGTCTTCGACGCTTCCACCGAAACGACGATCATGTCCGGAGCCTCGAGCAGTTTGAAGCCCGAGGGAAGTTTGATGTCGGATGCGGTCACGTGCTGGTGAATCCCCAGTTCCGATACGTCGATTTCGAAGTGCTCCGGCAACTGATCGACCGGGCCTTCGACTTCGATTTCATGGACGATGACGTCCATCACGCCTCCGAAATCGCGAACGCCTCGCGGCGTACCAACCGTCACCACCGGAATCGTGGTGCGCACCGCCTCGTGTTCCGAGACGCGCTGCAGGTCGACGTGGACGATCCGGCGCGAAACGGGATTGCGCTGGACTTCGCGCACGAGCGCCGTGTCGGTCTTTTTCCCGTCGAGCATCAGCGTGAGAACGCCGGAGCGGCCCCCGTGATGAAGCAGATCGTCGAAGATCCTTGCTTCGAACGCCAGGTGAACCGGCTCGGTGCCGTGCCCGTAGAGCACACCCGGGATTTTGCCCTGGGCGCGGAGCGCCTGCGCGCCGGTCGTGCCGACTTTGCTGCGGCGTTCGATGGGCAGATTGAGTTCCTTGGAAGACATTGTCGTAGATTCTCCAGATGCCGCGCGAAGCGGCCGAGTGGTCTAGGCCGTCGCGGCTTCGATGAGCGCGCCGGCAGGTTCGCTAGGGCCCGGTTCCGGCGGAGCCGTCCCCTCCTCGCCGTCGAAGAGGGCCGAGACCGAGCGATTCGTGGTTATGCGGCTGATCGTGTCGGCAAACGT
Organism: Alphaproteobacteria bacterium; assembly: GCA_035523815.1. Classification (GTDB taxonomy): domain Bacteria; phylum Vulcanimicrobiota; class Vulcanimicrobiia; order Vulcanimicrobiales; family Vulcanimicrobiaceae; genus Aquilonibacter. Next base: position 1,414 of record DATKPZ010000193.1, on the reverse strand, counting down.
CTGTGCGATCGAAAGCTGGACGAACTTGGTGTGCGCTTCTCCCGCCGTGAGGGGAATCGTGTTGGTGACGATGACTCGCTCGATCTCCGAATCCTCGAGCACGCGCATCGCGTCACCGGCAAAGATGCCGTGCGTCGCGACGGTGTAGACCTGCGTTGCGCCGCGGCCCTTGATCGCCTCGGCAGCCTTGGCCAGCGTTCCGCCGGTCGAGATCATGTCGTCCACGACGACCGCGATCTTCCCCTTCACGTCGCCGACTATGTCGGTCACCTCGGACACGTCGGGCTCGGGCCGGCGCTTGAAGACGATCGCGAGCGAACTCTCGAGCCGCTTTGCGAACAGCTCGGCGCGATGCACGCCGCCGGCATCCGGCGAGACGACCACGATGCGATCCTTGCAGAGTCCCTTTTCCTTTAAGTAGTTGCACAGGACCGGCATGGCCATCAGGTTGTCGACCGGGAGATCGAAAAAGCCCTGAATCTGGGCCGCATGGAGGTCCATCGTGACCAGACGCTTGACGCCCGAGACTTTCAATAGGTTCGCAACGACCTTAGCCGAGATCGGTTCGCGGCCTTTGGTCTTCTTGTCTTGCTTGGCGTACCCGTAGTACGGGATGACCGCCGTGATCCGCGCAGCCGACGCGCGTCGCAGCGCGTCGATCATGAGCAGCAGCTCCATCAAGGCGTCGTTGACGCCGATGCGGCCGTCGGCCGCTTTGCAAATCGACTGAATGACGAACACTTCGGATCCGCGGACGTTCTCGCCGATCTCGATCCGCGTCTCTTCGTTCTTGAACTTGTCGACGAGCGACTTGCCCACGTGCAACTTGAGCCGCTTGGCGATTTCCTCGGCCAGCGGGCGATTCGAGTTGCCGCTAAAGATCAGGGGATTTTGGCTCAAAGGGTACGTCTCCAAGGGTGCCGGACGGATGGGCAAAGTTCGCGAGCCTTGGGCTCGCTCCCCCATGGATGCAACCCGGGCCCCCGATTCGAGCGTCGAAAGGTAACGCCATGGCCCAACGCTTCGAACTCGTCGCACCCTTCTCGCTCGCGGGAGACCAACCCAAGGCCACCGATGCGCTGGCCGAAGGAGTCCTGCGGGGCGACCGTGCGCAGACGCTCCTCGGCGTTACCGGCAGCGGCAAGACGATGGCGATGGCGCGCGTCATCGAGCTGGTGCAAAAGCCCACGCTGGTGCTCTGCCACAACAAGACGCTCGCCGCACAGCTCTGCGCCGAGTTTCGCGACTTCTTTCCCAACAATGCCGTCGAGTATTTCGTATCCTATTTCGATTACTACCAGCCTGAAGCGTACGTGCCCTCGACCGACACCTACATCGAGAAAGATTCTTCGATCAATGACGAGATCGAGCGGCTGCGACATTCCGCGACGCAGTCGCTGCTCACGCGCCCCGA
>DATKPZ010000192.1:0-14146 GCA_035523815.1 Alphaproteobacteria bacterium | reverse complement strand
TCATCGTGTGAGCTTTCCGAGGAGGCGCCTCGTACGCCGCCTAACCCAACCAGCCTACATGCCCGCGAAACGCTCCACCCCGACCGACGGGTCGGGCCTGGCCGCGGTAGCTGAGCGCGCCGGTGTTTCACTCGCGACGGCTTCGCGCGTCCTGACGGGAAGTAGCCACCGCGTTTCGCGCGATTTACGCGAGCGTGTCCTTAGTGCGGCCGAAATCCTCGACTACGTTCCCAATGCGAGTGCGCGCAGCCTGAGCGTCGGCATGCGCAAGATCGTTGGCGTTCTACTTCACGACATGGTGGACTCGCAGAGCTACGAGTACATTCGAGCTCTTGAAGAAGTTGCCGATCGGGCCGGCTGGCTGATCATGCTCGCCAACGCCGGGCGCAACGTCGAGAAAGAATTCAGCTATCTGCGCGTTTTCCGCGCCGAGCGTGTCGGCGCCATCATCCTCGGCGGCTCGGGACTCGATGACGATGCGTATCGCGAACGGCTCAGCCGCGAGCTGGGAAGCTATGTCAGACACGGCGGCCGCGTAGCGATGACCTCGCCGCACGGACTGCCGTTCGCCGAGTTCGTAACCGACAACGCTAGTGGCGCGCGCGCGGCGGTCGAGCATTTGCTCGATCGCGGCCATCGACGGATCGGCATCATCACGGGTCCGCGCGCGATCACCGGAACGGCCGACCGTCTTGCCGGCGCGAAAGCGGCATTCCAAGCTAAGCACGTGCCTTGGGACGATTCACTCGTGGTTGACGGCGATTTGCGCCGCACGAGCGGCGTCGCAGGATGTGAGCGCCTGCTCTCGCGGGCTCCCGACTTGACCGCGATTTTTGCGTTCAGCGATGAGATGGCGTTCGGCGTCTACGAAGCAGCGAACGCGCACGGATTACGCATTCCAAACGATCTTTCGGTCGTCGGATACGGTGACATCGCGATGGCGCGCTTGCTCACGCCGCCACTCACCACGGTGACCTATCCTACCGCCGAGCTCGCGCGCAGAGCAGCCGAGGCCTGCCTCGGAGACCTCGCACAGGAGCCGCTGCGGGTGGTCGTTCCCGGAGAACTGATCGTACGCAAGAGCGTGGGCGCGCCACGCGCGTTATAGCTTCCAATCGGCGGGTACAACTGACCACGCTATGGCCATCATCGGAATCATCGGCGCCGACGACCGCGCGGTCGCTATCGGCAAAATGCTGCGGCGCGGCGGCAACACCGTCTGCTTTAGCGACCTCGACGACGACCGCATCTCGCAATCTGCCGCCGAGGTGTTGGGCGAGGGCGCATTCGCTACGACTCCCTATCAGCAGGCGGCAACCTGTGACGCGCTGCTGCTCACGATCCGCTGGCAAGATGTGGAACGCGCGCTTGCGGCGCTGGGCACCTATAAGGACGGCATCGTGGTTGATGCAACGCGCCCTCCGGATCTTGGAGGGCTCAGCGGTGCCGAACTGCTTGCGCACAAACTCGACAACCGGCACGTCGTGAAAGGCTTCGTCGAACCGCTCGAGGAGAATGCGAACCACTTCATCAGGATCGCCTCCGACGATCCCGAAGCACGCGCCGAAGTGGGAGAAATCATCGCGCACTGCGGATGGAGCGCGCTCGACCTCGGTCCGCTCGCGAACGCGCGCACGATCGAGCGCCACGTCGCCGAACGCCTTTCAGGGTAAGCGCACGCGTAGGCTCACCTGCGCGGTGCGCGCCATGGGATAACTCATCGGCACATAGCCGCCGCGCCCGTAATCCCAGGGCACGGCTTGCGTCTGACCGTTGTTGGTCGGCACGCCGTTGCCAAGCGTGTAGAGCCCGGAAAATCCGGCGTTCGCGGCGTAGGCCTTTTCGTAATACGCGTCGCCTCCGCCGTAGCCCGGCGGTCCGATGAGATACGGATTGCCCTGCATCTGCGTCGGCGCCGTAACGTTGAGTGCGTTGAACAGGTCGAACGTGAGCGTCAAACGAGCACTCAGATCCGCTTCGACGTGCAGGGAAAGCATCGTCTGCGGAGGCGTACGCAGGGAATTGGGGTCGTTCCCTTCGGCCGTACCCAGCGAACCAATGTACGGATTGGTTAGCGCGTTGTACTGGTGCGCGGGATTCTCGAGAAAATAGTAGTTATATCCGGGGTTGTAGTAATTGTCGTTGGGCACTTGCTCCGGCTTATTCGATACCGGATCGAAGATCCAAATCATCTTGCCGTTGCCATACGGATACCCTGACTCGAACGAGAGCTCGGGCGTGATGCGGACGCGGCGGCGATCGAGGTCGATCTCGTACGACAACCGTGCCGAAAGATCGGGTACGTAACCCGCCGCAAAAAGATGCCCGGCGGCGACTGCGGCCGCGTTGAGATCGTTGAACGCGAACTGCGAGGCGCTCGAAGAATAGGCCCGAACGGCGTCTGCGGCAAATTCGAGGTTGCCTCGCCTCGCCCAGAATTCGAATCCGTGGGCGCGGAGCTGGCCGGCATTGCTCGGGACGCCGACACCGCTTGGACTCTCACCCGAAGCGATCGCCGAGCGAAAGTTATAGGGCAGGACGTCGATGCGATTGATTTCATCGCTGACGAAATAGGTCGCGCGCATTTGCGTGCGACCGCCGCCTTCGAATGACAGGGTTTCTTCGCGCCCGACCTCCGGCGCGAGCGGCACGAACGGCGCGGGAGAGCCCGAGGCGCTCACGTTGCCCGAATCGACGCGGTCGGTTTCGAGCGGTGCCGGCGCCACGGTGTTATGGTCGTACGTCGCGCGCAAAGAATACCGATTGCCCAATCGATACGACGCCGCAACGTGCGGATCGAGCGCACCGAGACTGTACGGCGCGCCGCTGCTGGGCACGACGTGCGTGCCCACCAGGCGTAACGCTCCGGTCAGATCGAAACGGGGCGAAAGCGACCACGTGTCGCCGGCGTACGCGAGATACGACTGCAGCGTCGGATTCGAAGTGATGTATTCGTCGGCGGTTGGGACCACCTGATCGAGAAACGAGGTGTTGACCCGGAAGTCGGCACCGTACTTGATCTCGTGCCGATCGCTCGCCACGTCGTCGACGTCGTAGGAGAGTCCCGTCTCGCGCGCGCCTTGCTGCGCCGAGAGCGAGATCACGCCGTCCGGATACGAGAGATCGTCCCAGAACGGACCGCCCGCCGAGGAACCGTACTGCGAACGGTACAGCTGCACGCGCGCGAGCGCGTGAGCACTCGTGTGCGCCCAGCCGAGCTTCGCCAGCGCATAGTTCCCGCGCAACCCTGACGCGTAGTTCACCGGCGCGTTCGGATCGATCTGACCGGGAAAGGCGGTCATCGCTCCGTTGAAAGCGCCAACCGTTTCGCCGGGATACGGGCTCCCATACTGGTTGTAGGCTGCCTGTCCCGCGAGCAGCACGAGGGAGAGATCGTCGTGCGGTTTGAGCGCGAAATGGATGTTGCTCGAGAGGCTCGCCGCGCCCCGCGACGCGAGCGCGAGCCCATACGTTCCGGCTTCGGCCGGATAAAACGTATGCCCGTCGCCGTATGAAAAGTACTGACTCGAAAGCGTCGTTGCAAACGCGTAGCGCCAGCGCAAGTCCGGCGTCGCCCAGAGCGCTTCCAGCGAAAGCCCCTGGTTCTGGGCGCCGAAGCCGCCGATAAACGTGGCGGTGGCGCGTCCGGGATAAGCGCCTGTCGCCGGAATTTCGTCGACGATTCCAGCCAGCGCGTTCTCGCCCTGCGCCTCGTATCCGGCGAGTGTGACCGTGGTCGAAGCGATGCCCGTCGTCGGGAGTTGGGCGCCGACGATGTTTCCGCCGGGTTCGGCGACGATGCCCTGCGGAACCGGGACGGAGTCGTAGTCGAAGCTTGCATCCGAGACCTTCCCACCGCGCAAGATCGCGTTGGCGAACGAATCCTCATCGACGCCCGGAACCGCGGCGATTGCGCCCTGCACGCTGCCGCTCAGATAGTTGCCGAGACCTGATGCGGATGCCACGGGGGCGAGCGCTTGTGCGCGCGTTCCCGTTACGGCGAAGCTGTCGCTGGTCGATCCGACGTCGAAGGTCGAGGTGTGCGCGCGGACGTTTCCGATCGTTTTGAGCAACGGCGCGAGGGCGAACGCGAGGTGCGCTCTTCCACCCGGAAAGACGACGATGCCGCTCTGCGACGCATCGGCGTACCCTTTGGCCTGCAGCGACACCGCATAGGTATCGGCCACGACGCCGAGGATCGTGAAATTCCCACGCGCGTCGGTGCGCACCACGTAACGGCCGGAGCTCGAAACCGCGGCAACGCGCGCACCGGAAATCGGCAGTCCGCCGGTCGAGCGTACGCTTCCGAGGATCGTTCCGGTCGTAGATTCGGCGGCACGCGAGGCGACCGTCGATGCGAGCGTTGCGATCAGCGTGAGCGCGACGAACACCGCCGCTCGGAGCGCCGCGGCGAGCACGCGTTGCGTGCACAGGACGATTGCCGCGTAGCAGATCACCACTGGGAGCGCGTGGGCCGCGAGTACGGAGCGCGGATCGAAGGCCCCGACGCCGCCGAAACGCACCTCGTAGCCTTCCATCGCCACCATCGCCGCAAGTGCGAGCGCGAGGGCGACGAGATTCCAGCCCAGGCGCTGCGCGCCGCGCAGCCGCAATCGCACGTGCTCGCCCGGCCGAAACCAGCGCATCGCGACGACGTACGCCGCGAGGGGAACGCTCACGAGCAGTGCGGCCGCTGCGGCAGGAACGAGCGACTCCTGATGCAGATCCGCGAGTCCCCGGCCCCACAGCCCGGCGTTCGCGAGCCATTCGGTCAGCGCGTCACCGCAGACCGCCGCGCAAAGCGCTACGGCGATCAGAGCCCAGAGTCTCGGCAAGGCGATACGCACCCTGGGCGTATTCGTGAATACGCCGGCGCTTACTCCTTGACGATCGCCGCCGTCGAAGCGCTGGCTTGACCGAACGTGAGCGCCGAAGACCCCGCGTGGTAACCATTTTTACTAAGAATGAAGGCGAGGATGTCAACGTATTCGGTATGCGAGAGGCTGGCGGGGGCGTTGAGCGGCATGTTGGTCGTCATGTAGGTGAAGATATCGCTGACGCTGGCTTTGACTTTGGTGCTGAGTGTCTTGAAGTTCGGACCCGTGAGCGCCGGCCCCGCGCCGCCTTCGAGGTGCGCACCGTGGCACGCGGAGCAGTGTGTTTCGAAGGCCTTCGACCCGGCGGAGACTTGCGATGCGGTAAAGGATACGGGTGTCGAGGCAGCCGCGATCAGCACGGCTGCCGCCGTGAAAAGGGAGAGCAACTGCATCCGCAATCAGCGCCGCGCTACTTGGGCGTGAACGTCGTCGAGATCCTCGATCGTATTGAGCGTGACCGCATCCTTGATTGCGGCGTTTTTGATGCCGGATGATGCGCGCATCTTCCCGGCAAGCTCGTCCGAGTGATGATAGCCGCGCACGGCCTCATTGTGCTTCTTTATTCGATCGGGCGAGATCGATCCGCCGTTCTGCTTGATCACCCATTCCTCGAATTCGATGTACTTGGGGCGATTCGCCTTGATGAAATCGATCGTCTTCTGACGATCTAGCCCTAGCGCGTCGAGCGTCATCTGATCGAAACCTTTGCCGCATTCGTCATAGCTGTCGGGCAGCACGCCGGCGGCGGCGAGGGTAAGCTTCGTCCAGAGGCGCGGCAGATGGATAGCGCCCAGCGGGCCGGCGGTATCCGAGCTGATGAGCGGTACGACATGTTCGAGCGTAACGGTTGGCATGATATCTCCTAAGCGTTGGTGGGTTGTTTGTGAACTTGCTGTCCATGGCGTTCGAGAAAGGTCAACTCCGAGACACCGGACTTATCGAGCTGCCCGAGCCCAAGGGCTTTCATGCGCTCGAATTGATCGAAGGTCGCTTGGGCCAACGGAAGGGAGAGGTCGTGGTCGTGCGCGAGGCCCAGGGCGATCCCCGAGTCCTTCGCGGCGTGCTCGGCCGAGAAGTACACGTCATGCTCGCGCTTTTGCATGTCTTCGCCGTCGGTTTCGAGCACGCGTGAATTGGCGCCGGTCTGCGAAAACACTTCGCGCAGCATCGTCAGATCGAGTCCGAGCGCGTCGGCGAGCCCAAGACCCTCGGCGAGTCCCGCGGTGTTGATGTTCATCACCATATTGACCAGGGCTTTGACTTGTGCTGCGCGACCGGCCTCGCCGATGTAGCGGAGCGACGCGCTCATCTTCGTCAGCATCGGCTGCACTCGATCGAAGACCTCGCGGCGTCCGCCGACCATCAAGTAGAGCGTGCCGTTGCGAGCTTGCGGAATGGAGCTGGCCATGCAGGCTTCGAGCGAACTCGCTCCGCGCGCTTCCGCGCGCCGTTGCACTTCGACGTGAACCGCCGGCGTCACGGTCGCGCAGTTGATGAAGACCTTGCCTTTCGCGCCTTCGAGCAGGCTGTCACCGCGTTCGGCAAAGATTCGATCCATCGCGGCATCGTCGGTGACGACGGTGATGATGACGTCGGCATTGCTCGTGATGTCGGCAAGTTTCGTGTAGGCGGTTCCTTTGGTCTGCGCGGCAGCGGCTTGCGCCGCCTCGGGCCGGACATCGTAGTAGGCCGTAACGGGATGCCCGACATCCGCGAGGCGCAAGGCGATGTTCGCCCCCATTCGTCCTGCGCCGACGATACCGATCGTGGGAAGGTTGCTCATCCGTTTCCATTCGGTTTGAAGTAGGTGATGTGATAGGCATTCAAGATCTGGTCGATCTTGCTCTGATCCTGCCCGATCACGCGGTTGAGTTGCGTGACGAGCGCGTCGTTCCCCGAACGCGTGCCCATCGCCATTGGAAAGGTATATTGCTCGGGCGAACCCTGACTGCGCGAGTTGGGAATGACTACGGCGGTGAGGTCGGGATGCTGTCCGACGTAGTACCCGATCGCGGGATCCCAGGTCAGTCCCACGTTGATCGTGCCGGTCTGCACCGCGTCGACGATCGCCTGCGGCGAGGCATCTTCTTCGTCGGCCGTCATGAACGGCTTGGCGCCGATCGTAAGCGCACGCAGTTTGAGGCCCATTTCGACCGGCGTGTCGGCTTCATAGCCGATCTTGACGTGATGGAGCTGCGGCGAGTCGAGGGAGGTTATCGCGCTCAGGCCGGAGCCCTTCTTGTACAGGAAGACGTACGAGGAGATATAGTACGGGCGCGTCGTTTGGAGATCGGCTTCGCTGTAGGGTACGTCGACGACGAGATCGCAGCGCCCGCGATCCACGTATTGATGCACCATCTCCGTGAAGCCGTCTTCCCCGCGTATCGATTTCCACACGTAGACGATCGGCCGCCCGAGGCCCGCCGCGACAACTTGCGCGATGTGATTTTCAAATCCGTCACCCGCGCGGTTCGAGTACGGCATGTAGTCGGGATCGGCGCAGACGCGCAGAGGCACGGCGCCGGGGGCCGGCGGCGGAGCTGCCGCCGCCGTTCCCCAGAGCAGAAGTGCTGCGATCAGCGCGATGCTGAGTTGCAGTCGACGCATCAGTCGATCGTAAAGACCACGAGGTCGCCACCGAGCGTCGTGTATTTGCCGAGATCGGACGCGGCGCCGACGGCGCCCAGTCCCGCGGTGGGATTGGTGAGACCGGCCGCGAGGCCGATGCCCGCCCACCCTCCGACGCCGGTGAGAATGGCGACGTACTCTTTCCCGCCGTATGAATACACGATCGGCGCGCCGATCATGCCCGACGGCATCTTTTGTTTGAAGAGCAGGCTGCCCGTCTTCGTATCAACGGCCTTGAACCATCCGTCCATCGTTCCATAGAACGCGATGCCGTTGGTGGTCACGACGCCGCTCCAACACGGGAAGTGCTCGTGATCGCTCCACACGATCTTGCCGTCGTTGGGATCCCAGGCGATCAAGGCACCGCCGTAATTTCCCGGGCCGCGGTACATCTTGACGATGGCTCCGACGAACGGGAATCCCGCCTTGTATTTGACCGCGAACGGCTGGTAGTCTTCGCACCAGTGGTTGGTCGGCACGATGAAGTAGCCGGTCTGCGGATCGAATGCGGCCGGCTGCTGATCCTTGCTGCCGATCGAAGCGGGACAGATGCCCTTCGTATTGACGCCTTGCCGCGTCGAATAGGCCGCGTTCATGTTCGGCTTCCCGGCTGCGACGTTGTAATCGTACGCCCAATTGACCGACGGATCGAACTTGTTCGCCAAGAGCAGTTTGCCGGTCTGGCGATTGAGCTCGAAGGCAAACCCATCGCGGTCGAAATGGACCAGGGCGGGGACGTCGTCGTTGTGCACTTTGATGTCGGCAAGAATCATCTCGTTGATGCCGTCATAATCCCACTCGTCGTGCGGTGTCATCTGGAAGGCCCAGACGGCTTGTCCGTTTCCGGGGTGACGAGCGAAGATCGTCATCGACCACTTGTTCTCGCCCGGGCGCTGCGAAGGATTCCACGTTCCGGGGTTCCCGGTGCCATAGTAGAAGAGGTCGAGCTTGGGGTCGTAGGAATACCATCCCCACGTCGTTCCGCCTCCGACCTTCCACTCGTCGCCGCGCCAGGTCGATACGCCCTGATTGCGCGGGCCGTGGAAATCGCTGCCGATCAAGATGTCGCGGTCGGGCCCTTCACTGTAGGCGCGCCAAACTTCTTTGCCGTTATGCAGATCGAGCCCGGTGACGTATCCGCGCACGCCATATTCGCCGCCCGAAACGCCGACGATGACCCGGTTCTTCGAGGGGATCACCAGGGGAGCCGATGTGAGGGTTTGCCCAAGTTCGGGATCGGCTTCTTTATATTTCCAATCGACTTTGCCGGTCGACGCGTCGAGCCCGTACACCATCCCGTCCAGCGCATCGGCTACGATCATTCCGTCGCCGTAGCCGACGCCGCGATTGACGAGATCGCAGCACGCGACCGACGTCGCGAAGGTGTCCTGCGTGGGTGTGAACTCCCACTTGATGTGATAGTCGCTCAGCGCCACCGCGTACACATGGTTGGGATAGGCGCTTTCAAAATAGAGGGTGTCGCCGATGACGAGCGGCTGGCCTTCGTGGCCGCGGGTCGCTCCGGTCGACATCATCCACGCGACGTGCAAATCCTTGACGTTGTCCGCCCCGATCTGCGTGAGGTCGCTGTGGCGAAGATTCGCGAAATCTCCGGCGGGCATAACCCACTGGTCGGGGTTCTGACTCATCTCGTTGAGCGAGACCTGTTGCTGAGCTCCCGCCTTTTGTCCATGAAGAAAGACCCCGGCGAGCAGTCCAATAGCAAGTAGCGGCGCAAGAGCCGCCGCAAGAAGACGTGTGTTCATTCTTTTACTCCTGGCACCGGTGTGCAGCAACCACCAGCGTAGTTTCGCTGTGTTGTGCTTGGCAATCAACCGCCCTGATGATCGTCAAACCTGATGATGTGCCGGCAAACAGGTACCTGCGCCCGGACCTGAAATGAGACCTTTATGGACGTTGACGCGGTGTATCATCGCCCCACGCTCGCACCGCCGCTTGCCCCTCCGGTGGGCGTAGCAATTGTGGCAAATCGGCACACGACGGCGGCCGCGCTCGCCGAACTCTTGAGCGCCGATCCGGATATTCGACTTCTCGGCACGTCGGATGCCGGCGGCGGGACAGCATTGCTCGCCGACCGCGCGCTGCGCGTACTTATCGTGAATCTCGGGCTCACCGATGAGGACGGCGACTCGGGAAACTCGGAAGGCGTGCGCTTCATCCGCTATTCAAAGCAAATACGGCCTGACGTCGGGATTCTTTCGCTCAAGCGCCAAGTCGATGAGCACCAGTTGCGGGCAGCGCTCGACGCCGGCGCGGATGCGTGTTGTTTGGCGGTGACACCGGGCGCCCGGCTTCGTAAGGCGATCAAAGTCGTGGCCGACGGCGCCACGTGGCTCGATCCCGAGGTTGCGCACGCGCTGTTTCACAGCGAGGCGCGGGATGCGCGTGACGCGCCGATACCCGTCCCCCATCTCTCGCCGCGCGAACAGCAAATCTTGCGGCTGGTGGTCGAAGGGTACTCGAACGAAGAGATCGCCCAGCACCTGCAGTGCGCGTATCCGACCGTGCGTACGCACCTCGCGCATCTCTACCGAAAGCTCGAGGTCGACGACCGGGTCTCGGCCGCCGTGTATGCATTGCGTCACGGGCTGACGTGATCGCGGCGCTCGCGGCGGTCCTCGCCGTCGTCACGCCGACGCCGTCTCCCACGCCCACCCCGCTCCCCGTCATCGGAACCGTTCGCGTCGCCACCGGCTCGCAAGAGTCGATGCATCAACTTGCCGTACCGGCCTCGCTTCTGGATCAGCAAGCGATCGTGAGCCTTCCCGCGGTTACCGGCGACCAGGTGCTGCGCTCCTTGCCCGGCTTCGATCGCAACCGCAGCAACAGCATGTTCACCAATTACGGACAACTGCGCGTGTCGTTTGCCGGGCTCGGAAATGACCGTGGGCTCGTCCTCGCCGACGGGATCCCTGCGCAAGACGGTTTTGGCGGGCAAGTCGATTGGGCGCAGTTTCCGGCGGCCAACCTCATTCGCGCCGAATTGCTGCGCGGTCCGGGATCCGCATTGTACGGAGGAGGCGCGGTCGGCGGCGTGCTCGCGCTGCAAACCTACGGCCCGACAACCGGGCTGAGCGGACCCGCACAAGGAACCGTCAGTTTCTCGGGCGGCACGCACGGGTTCGCGCAGACGTACGCGCAATCGACCGCACCGCTCGGCGGCAAACTCTCCGGGTCGTTCATGGCATTCGGCCAGCGGCTGCAGTACGACGATCTCGCCCCAGGCTATCAAACCGCGCACGACAACGAGGCCCAGGCGCAAAGCAACATGGCCTCGATTCGTCTGCGTTATGCGGCCGATCCAAATACGGTTCTCGAATACGGATATCTCGGGGCATGGGATTACCAGCAAGAGGGACGCCCGAACTACGATTTCTGGCGCAACCTCGTGCAGAACGCGATACGCATCGCGCATGCGACGCCGCAAGCCTCGCTCACGGCAAGCTACTACGAGCGCAACGGCTTCGTCACCAACCGGGCCGATATGTATCCCAGCAAACCGGGAACGCTGCTGTATACCCAATACGTGCCTACGCACGAGAGCGGGATCTTGCTGAATTGGATCGTCGGCAACGATCGTTCGACGTTTGCCGTGCTCGGCAATCTCAAATTCGTCGGCGGCGTGAGCGATCAGTATAACGGCCACGGGGTTTTCACCACCTCGGGCAGCGGCACCCAAGACTCCTCGGGCCTCGCGGTTCAAGAAACGCTCCGAGGAGCGCGCTACGAGGTCGTCGGGGGATTGCGCGCCGATGCGATCGACCTCGTCGACGCGGCGACGCAAAAGGGCGCCGTCGTCACCGCGATCGCACCGCGCATCGACCGCGCGCTCTCGCCTCGCGTAGCGCTGCGCTACGATCTCAGCAAGGAACTTGCGTTTCGGGCATCCGCCGGCGGCGATTTCCGCGCCCCTTATTTGAACGAACTGGTCCGTGGCTATCAGATCGGCGCAGTGCAGTACCTCCCCAACTCCTCGCTCGTTCCCGAGCGAAGTTCCTCAATCGTCGCGGGTTTCGACTGGATCTACGCTCGCAGCGAGGTTTCGGCCGATTTCACGCACGCGTTTGTCAACGATGCGATCGATTTTCGCACGATCAGCCCGACGGTTCAGATGCGCAGTAATTTCTCGCACACCCAAACCGACGGCACGACGGTCGTCTACGCGCGTCGCATCGGTACGTGTTCACGGTTCACCCTGTGGGGAAGTCAGCAATATTCGCGGATCGTCGTCGGGACAGCCGGCGAAGACGGAAAGCAGCTTCCATACGTGCCCAAGGCATCCGCAAGCGCGGAATACGATACGCCGGTCGGCAACGTTCAGACCGGTGTGAGCGTCAACTACTCGGGGATGACCTGGGCCGACGACCTGAACCAAGAACCGCTCGGCAGCGCGGTGACTGCGGGGTTGCATGCGATCGTGCCGTTGCGCGACGGGGCAAACATCGTCTTCAATGCGAACAACGTGACGAACGCACGCTATCTTTCCAGTATCGACCGCTATGCACCGCCGCAAGTTCTTTCGCTTGCGCTCACCGCGCCGGTCGGACCAGCGCAAGCGACAGCCTGCTCGCACTAGAAGCGTTTGGCGATAATCGGCTGCGGGAAAAACCTTGCCCGGGAATCCACCCGGAGGTTTTCGCAGATGAAGGTTCGTCCGATCCTAGCAACGGTTACGCTGCTGGCAATGCTCGCAGTCGGCGTGCCCGCGACGCCGGCGCAAGCTAACGGCGCGGCGAGCACCCGGAATTTAATTCTGCTCGGCGGCGCGGCGGCTGCGTATCTGATCATTCAACACAATCGCAAAGTGCACGAACAGGAAGCTCAAAACGCGCAGCGACAGGCCGCGCTCGAAGATCAGAACGACGACGCCCGCTCGGCCTACGAGCAGGCCGAACATGCGTACCACGAGGAGCTTGCCGTCAACGGCGAGTTGCAAAAGGAAATAGCCTATCAGCATTCGGTGCTCGAGGCTGAGCGCAAGGAGCTTGCCTCGCTTAGCGTGGAGAACGGCGCCGGTCCGGGCAGCGTTGCAACGGTTTCCTACGGATGGGGGAACGTGTGAAGCAGCTTGCCGCAGCTTTGCTGCTCGCGGCCGGTTTGGCGGCGTGCGCCGGAGCCGACCCGCAGTCCACGGCAAACGGCGTCACGCGCGCGGTCTACGACGACAACCTCTCGGCGGTAACGCCGTATTTCGACGATGCCCTGCGCCCGCAGGTCTCGCGCGCCGGCGTCGGCGTGATCTCGGATAAGATGCACGCGCTTGGAAACTACAGCGGGCTCACGTTGCTCGCGAGCGACTCGACCAAACATGAATATACGTATCGGGCGAACTTCTCCAAAGGCACGATGAACGTCGTCGTGCGCCTCGATGGCGACGGCCGCCTGGCCGCGTACCGCGTTTTCCCGGCGAGTTAGAGGTTGCTGGCGCGATCGAGCGTGAGGAACGTACGCGCGAAAAGTTCGGCGGGTAGGGGATGACCCAGGGCGTACCCCTGCACGTATTGACAGCCGGTGTCGATCATCACCTCGAGCTGCATCGTATTCTCGACGCCTTCCGCGACCACGGTCATCCCGAGCTCCGAGGCGAGGCGTACGACCGTCACCGCAACCGCGCGGGCTTTGGCGTCGACTTCGCTCTTGGTCACAAACGAACGGTCGATCTTGAGCACGCTCGCGGGAACGTCGCGAACGCGGCCGAGCGACGAGCCTCCGGTGCCGAAATCGTCGATCGCGCAGTGCACGCCAATTTCGCGCAAGCTGCTCACCAAGGCCGCCACGTCGCCGTCGTCGCTGGCGACAACGCTTTCGTTGATTTCGACGATCAACGCATCGGCGGGCACGGCGGTTCGCTCGAGCAGTTCTCGAATGCGCTCGCGGCATTGCCGGTGGAGGATCTGCCGCGCAAATAAGTTCACCCAGACCGTGAAATCGGGAATCTCACGCCGCCATTCGCCGGCTTGGAGAAGGCTTTGCTCCATCACATTCCAGCCGACGTGCTCGCCGATGGACAAGCGTTCGAGCAGATCGATAAAGCCCGACGGTGCGACGATGCCGCGCTCGGGATGAATCCAACGCAAAAGTGCTTCCGCCCCAGCCACGCGCCAGGTGCGCGTCGCCTCGTCGAACCGGAAGATGGGTTGAAAGAACGGCACCAGTTCGCGGCGCTCCACCGCGCGATGCAGTTCGCCCACCAGCGAGGGCGACTCGCCGACTTGCAAGTCCGGTGAGTAGACGATGGCATGGGTGGGCGATTCTTTGGCGCGATCGAGCGCGATGTCGGCCTTGCGCAGCATCTCGTCGGCCGAGCCCGCCCGAATCATGCGGACGGCGCCCATCGATACCGAGAGGAATACGCGGGAGCCGTCGGCGTCAAACGGGGCATCGAAGAACTGGCGTAGTTCGGTCATGATCGCGTGGGGGCTGCGATCGTCGACGACGGCCACGGCGAATTCGTCGGCGCTCACGCGCGCAATCATGTATGAGGTTGGGAAGGTTGCGCGCAAGCGGATCGCCATCTGCTGCAGCACGTGATCGGCGGCCACGCGGCCCACGCCCTGATTGAGCAGGCGCATGTCGTCGACGTCCATGATCACGAGCACGATCGCCGACTCCGCGTGACG
>DATKPZ010000191.1:0-7903 GCA_035523815.1 Alphaproteobacteria bacterium | reverse complement strand
ATCACGGAGATACTGCTCGTGCCCGCATCGAGCGTCACCCCGTAGCCGCCGTTTCCGCTGATGACGTTCTTCGTCGGCTGGCTTTGCGTGCCGCCGCTGCCGCCGATGAGATCGTCCCGCGCCGACCCGCCGACGTAAATCCCGCCGAGCTGGTTGGCGAGCGAGGTGACGCCGAGCACGTTCGTTCCGACGTAGCTGTTGAAAATCTGGTTGGCATAAGCTTGCCCTGCGATCGCGATGCCATATCCCTTGTTCCCGGAGAACGTGTTCTGCGGAATGACCGAGACATAGTAACCGCCGACGATATTATTATTCGCGGTTCCGTCGATGAGCAATCCGTCGTTGCCGTTGGGCATCAGACTGTTGCCGATCGTATCGAGGCCCATGATGTTGGGATCCACCGCTACGCCCGACGCGCCGCCGCCGATTTCGAGGCCGTTGTTCGCGTTACCGGAGAGAACGTTGGTACGCACGAGCTGATTGCCGCCGGTTGCGGTGATCAGCACGCCGTCGTTCCCGTTGGGCACGGCGGTCTTGAAAGCGAGCAACCCGCCGAACGTATTGAACGTGGTAAAGCCGGAAACCGTGCCCGTTACCTCGATGCCGTTCTTGGTATTCCCGGCCGCCACGTTACCGAGCGGGATCACACCGCCAACCTGCGTGTTGCGCGAGGATCCGTCGATCAGGATGCCGTCACCGTGATTGGCGAGTGCCGTTGAATTATCGGCATCGACACCAAAGAAATTTCCCTGAACGGTTACGGCATCCGAGCTGGTGACGTGCAGACCGTTTTCGCCGTTGCCGCTCACGACATTGTAGTAGACGAACGGATTGGTGTTGATCGTACAGCCGATCAGCGCATTGAGCCCCGCCCCGTTGATGAACACGCCGTCCGCGCCGTTCCCGACGGCAGCCTCGCCGCTCGCGTTCGTGCCGATGAAGTTTCCATTCAAGGTATTGTTGACGGAGAGCGTGTCGATCAACACGCCGTCTTGCGCGTTGCCCGAGATGAGATTCCCAAGCGGCGGCACCACGAAGGTCGCAGTGACGGTGCCTTTGTCACCGGTTGGGTCGTTGGTCTTGCCCGTGGCCGAATCGGTGTCGATCGTACCGCCGATTTCGTTGCCGCTGGAACCGGTCGTAAGCCAGATGCCATTTGCGCCGTTCGCAATCGCGGATGTTCCGGCGGGATTGGTGCCGATCCGATTGGCCACCACCACGTTGCCCGACGAGTCGTGGAAGCTGATGCCGTTCCCGGTATTGCCGGAGATGACGTTGCCCACGACGCCTGACGCCCCCGCGGGATTGAGACCGATCGAGTTGTTCGAGGACGTGTCCGACACATAGACGCCGTCGCCACCGTTCCCAAGTGCTCCGCCCGCGAGACTCAGCCCGATGTAATCGAGGTTGAGCGTGATCGAACCGGCATCGAGCGTCACGCCGCTCCCGCTCGCGCCGCCCACCGCGATTGCCAACAATTGCGAACCGCTCGAACCCGGTGCAAAGACCAGGCCGGCGTTTCCATTCGCGCTGATCTCGATAACCGGCGCGGCTTTTGCATAGCCGGGCGCGCTCGCGCCGTCAATCTGCACGTCAGCGGTAATCGGCGGCAGCGCGCTCGTGAGCACGATCGTACCGGCCACCGAAAAGGTAATGAGGGTCGCGGTTCCCGCGGGCTCAGCGTTCACCGCCGCAATCGCGGCGCGCAACGAGCCGGCGCCCGAATCGTTGACATTGGTGACGGTCACGGTGTAGGCGGGAATGATTTCCGGCGTGGCAGGCGGGACCCGCGGCGAGGAACCGCCGCTGCCGCCGCAGCTCGAGAGCCCCAGGGCGCCGGCCGCTGCGATCGCAGCGCCGGCCACGAAACGATGGAATCGCGTCATGCGCACACCCCCGAACCAAGCGTTTCGGCGGTCGCTTCTGAAGGGCCCTGCCGAGCTGGGTTTCGAAGCCCACTTCATGCTTTGCGATTATGGCTTTGAGGTCGACGGCGCGCGCATCAAATACGGCCGCGGCGTTCTTGGCGAACTCGGTGACGCCGCCGTTACGTTCGGAATCAAGCGCGCCGCGGTCTTCGTCGACCCTTATCTGCGGAATATGGAATTCGTCCACACGGCGCTGGAATCGCTGAAGGACGCACGCGTCGACGGCACCTTGTACACCGAGATCGCCATCGAACCGACCGACATCTCATTCAAAAAAGCGGCGGCCTTCGCGGTTGACGGCAAATTCGACGGGTTCATCTCGATCGGCGGCGGCTCGACGATCGACACGGCCAAAGCGGCCGACGTCTATTCCACGTATCCGGCGCCGTTCATGGATTACGTCAACGCGCCGATCGGCAGTGGAAAGCCGATTCCGGGGCCGCTCAAACCCCACATCGCCTGCCCGACGACCTCCGGAACCGGCAGCGAATGCACCGGGATCGCGATCTTCGATTACCTCGAAATGAATGCCAAAACGGGGATTCGCGCGCGCGAACTTCGCCCGACGCTTGGTATCATCGACCCCGACGTCACCCGCACGCTCCCGCCGATGATCGTGGCCTGCAGTGCGTTCGATCTGCTCAGCCACGCGCTGGAATCCTACACCGCGCTCCCGTACTCGCAGCATCCGCGCATGCCCAAGGGCGTGGCGCGCCCGCTCTCGCAAGGCGCAAATCCGTACAGCGACGTCGGCTGCATGAGCGCGCTCTCGATCTTGGGCGAGCACATCGTGCGCGCCGTCACCGATCCGGCCGACGACGTCGCGCGCGAGCGTTTGATTTTCGCGGCTATGCTGGCCGGCATCGCTTTCGGCAACGCCGGATGTCACTTACCGCACGCGATGTCGTACGCGGTTTCGGGCCTGGTGAAAGATTTTCGCGCGCGCGATTACCCCACGAGCGATGCGATGGTTCCGCACGGAATGTCGGTGATTCTCAATGCGCCGGCCGTCTTTCGTTTCACCGCCCCGGCGTGCCCGCAGCGCCATCTCGACGCGGCAAAGCAACTCGGCGCCGACGTGCGCGGCGCGGCCGCCGAAGACGCGGGCGAGGTCTTGAGCCTGCGGCTGATCGAGTTGATGAAAGCGACGGGGATTCCGAACGGGCTCGGCGCCGTCGGCTACACCTCGAACGACCTCGAGGCGCTCACCGACGGCGCATTCCCGCAGAAGGGCCTGATCCACAACGCGCCGCGCGAGACCTCACACGAGCAGTTGCACGATCTCTACGCGCGCGCGTTGCAGCACTGGTGACTATTTCAGACGGAAGATCGCAACGTCGTCTCCGTAGGGATAGCCGAGTTGGAAGTTTCCGCCCGCCGCGACGGCGATGTACTGCACGCCGTTGACCTCGTAGGTAATCGGCGGAGCGTTCACCCCGGCGCCGAGTTGATAGCGCCAGACCTTCTGCCCCGTCGTCGCATTGAACGCGTCGAACCAGCCGTTGCCTTCACCCGTGAAGACCAGATTGCCGCCGGTTGCCAGCGCCCCGCCGATCAGCGGCTGCGGTGCCAGGTACTGCCAGGCGATCTTTCCGGTGTCCATGTTCACCGCGACGAACGGGCCGTTCTGAATCGCGCCCTTCTTCACGTTGGCGAATGCACTGCCCAAACGAATCTGACCCGTGCCCGCTTTCGGTTCGTTGGTGGTGAAGGTCATGAGTTGGTTCATCGCCGGGACATACATGTCGTGGGTCGTCGGCGAGTATGCAGGAGGCGACCATTCGTCTCCGCCGTTCGCGCCGGGTAGCATGTCGACGCCGGCCGCGGTCGGGGTCGAGAACATGTTCTTCGACATCATCACGTAGGGCGCCGATTTGCGAATCAGCTTGCCGGTGCGCCGGTCCACGATGAAGATCCAGCCGACCTTTCCGGCCTCGCCGGCGGCGGGAATCGTCTGGCCGCCTTCGTGCACGTCGAAGAGCAGCGGGTTGCTGACGGCGTCATAGTCCCAGACGTCGTGTTTGACTTCCTGATAGAACCAGCGCAGCTTGCCGCTGTTGACGTCGAGCGCAACGATCGAATCGCTGTAACGGTTGTCGCCCTCGCGCGACGTGCCGTAAAGATCGGGATTCGGATTGCCCGTGCTCAAAATCAGCAGGCCGAGTTTCGGATCGATCGCCGGCGTCGTCCACGACATCGCGCCGCCGGTCTTCCAAGAATCGCCGGCGTACGTGCCCGGATCGGTCGACCACCATTGCCACTTCTTATCGCCCGTGCTCGCATCGAACGCGGCGACGAATCCGCGGATCGCCCACTCGCCGCCGGCGCTGCCGACGATGACCATCCCGTGATAGAGCTGCGGGGCCATCGTTTCGGAGTAGCCGAGGTTGGGGTCGGCTAGGTTTTTCTGCCACAGCAGTTTGCCGTCGGTCGCGTCCAGCGCGATCAGATTGTCGTCAAGCGTCACCGCGTACACCTTGCCGTAGCCGACGGCTACGCCGCGGTTGACGGGTCCGCAGCAGATCTGGAACGACCCGAGATTATACGTCGTCTCCCAGATCCGCTCGCCGGTCGCGGCATTGAGCGCCATGATCTTCATCTGATTGCTGACAACCGGAGTCGTGATATACATCACGCCGCCGACCACGATCGGCGTCGTTTCGAAGCTTGCGGTCATGCCGGTTTGCACGATCGCCACCGGCGTGAGCGACGTGACCGTGCTCACGTTGACCTGCGAGAGCGGAGAATACCGTTCGTTGGTATAGTCGCGGCCGTGCAGCGTCCAATCGGACGTATCGCTGCCGGCGTTGCTCATCATCGCATCGGAGACGTTGACGTTCCCCGGCGGCTTTCCGTAATCGACCGTCACCGGCGGCGCGGCACGAACGATCTCGTTCGTATTCCCGCCGCTCGCGCCGGCGGAGGCCATGCTCGCCGCGTTGGTCAGATTTACGCTCGAAAGGGTCGTCGCGTCGAGCGGATGCGTTCCGCTCGGATACCCATTCTTTTGCAGCAGAAAGGCCGTTACCGAAAGGTACTGCGTTGCGCTCAGGCTTCCGGGCGCATTGGCCGGCATTTGCTTGCTGATGAAATCGTACATTTGCGAAGCCGTGCCGTACGCAACCAGCGACTTCGCGAAGCGCGGACCGGTCAGCGAAGGTCCGCTTTGACCTTGAAGATTCGCACCGTGACACGTCGCGCAACTCGACGAGTAAACCGTCGCGCCCGCACTCGCCTGGTCCGCGGTAAAATAGCCGGCTCCGCCCGCGCTTGCGGAACTCTCGGGGCTGGTCGTACTCGCGGTGTTGGAAGCAGTCGAGCATCCCGCGAATACCAAGGCCGAAATGATGACGGAAGTCACCATCAACGTCCGAACATGCATCAGCGTTTCCCCTCTGATTTTTTGAATGATAGCTATGCTGTGCTTGGCCAGCGACGCTTGCTTATTCCCGCTTGGCACGCCACGTATGCCGCAAACTCTTAGGCCGACTCGAGGAGCGCGACCGTGCCCTCACCGCCGTCGGCGCAGATGCTCACCAGCGCCCGCGAGCCGGACGGATATTGCGCCAGTTCCTTGACCGTCTGGCTCAAAATCCGCGCACCTGTTGCTCCGAAGGGATGGCCCAGCGCGATGCTGCCGCCGTTCGGATTCACGCGGTCGAGCGGGAACGGCCCGAGATCCTTCGTCTCGAGCACGGCGACGTGCGCAAGAACTTGGGCCGCGAACGCTTCGTGGATCTCCCAGAGCGCAATATCCGAATATCGCAGGCCGGCGCGCGCGAGGAGTCGCGGGATCGCGTAGGCCGGGGCCATCAACAGGCCCTCGCTCCAGACGTCGATCGAGGCGATCTCCCAATCGATCAGCTTCACGCGCGGCAGCTCGCGCGGCAGGCGCCCGAGGCCCTCTTCGCTCGCGACCCACAGACCCGCGGCACCATCGGTCAAGGGCGAAGAGTTCCCGGCCGTGATCGTCCCGTGACGGCGGTCGAACGCGGGCGCAAGTCGCGCGAGGCGCTCGAGCGAGGTGTCGGCGCGCGGAAGCGTGTCGCGCCCGAGGCCGCCGAGCGGAAGAACCAAATCGTTGAAAAAGCCGCGTTCCCAGGCTGCCACCGCGGCGCGGTGACTTCGCAACGCCCAGGCATCTTGGTCCGCGCGCGAGATCGTCCCCATCGTGTGAACGGTCATCTCCATATGTTCGCCCATGCTCTTCCCGGTCGAACGGTTGGCGATGCTGGGAATATACAGCCCGATCTTGACACCCGCGAGCGCCGCGAGGCGGTCGATTTTCTTTTGCGCACCTTTAGCTTGAATAAATCCGCGCAGCCAATCCGAGAGCGACTGCGTCAGGCCGATTTGCACGTGACTCAAGCTCTCGGCGCCGCCGACGAGGGCGAGGCTGCGCTGCGGTCCGTCCAGCATCGCAGCCGCTTCGATCGCGCCGATCATGCTGGTCGAGCACGCCATCACCGTCGAAAACGCGGGAATCGTCGGATCGACGTTGGCATCGAGCAGCACTTCGCGCGCGATGTTGCTCCAGGTGAGGTTCGGCAAGACCGTTCCCCACACCGCAAAGTCCGGCTTCGCACCGGCGAGTTGCCCGATCATCGCCTGCACGACGGGTACGGAGAGTTCGATCGCGTCGTACGGCGCAAGCGCGCCGTCCGCTTTCGCGAACGGCGTGCGCAGCCCCGGAAGAAGCCAGATATCCCGATTCATCACCCTCTATGAATCGGGAGGGCCGGCGTTTAGTGGCAGGAGACCGCGATAACTTGCTGCCCCGGCTCAAAGTCCAGCGTGCTGCTGCCGCCCAGCGCGGTGGCGGGAATCGTCACGCTGTTTCCCGACGGCGTCCCGGTGGCGACGCTGCCCCACGCGAGGCCCCCGCCGTTGTTCGCGTAAACGTCGAGCGAGCATGATGTAGGACTGCTGCCCAGTCCGTTCGTGTCGGTCATCACGACCTTCGGCGTTTGCGTTCCGAAGGAAATGTCGTTCGTCGTTCCGTTGTAGAACGAGCCGTAGATCAGGGCGCTACCGGCGGTCGCGTTGTCGGCAGGTATCGCCGGCGTAACATCTCCGTTGTTGAACCCGAGGTTGACGTTGATCGTCCCGCTGCCCGCGGTGTTCGCCGAGAACGTGGCGCTGAGCGTTACCGCGCCTTGCGTCAGGGACACCGTTGGATTGGTCGCGGGCATCGTCGCGGTGGGGCTCGGGAATTTGTACGTCGGCGTCGGTGCGCCGCTTGGACTCGAGCTCGGCGACGACGCGGACGAAGCCGATGAGCTTGGCGAGGTCGTGGGCGAGGTCGTGCTTGGGGTCGATCCGCTGCCGCCGCCGCCGCCGCACGCAGCGACCGCGACCGCTAGTGCAAAAATCCCATAAAGGAAACGTGAACGTTGTAGTATGTGCCGCATGCGCTGCATCGTAGCAGGCAGGCGCTACAGCAGCGTGACAAGTTCTCGCAACTTCGCCGACGGGCCGGAACCCAGTTCTTTCGCGAGCAATTCTGAGAACTTCCGATACGAGCGGCGCGCCGACGCGACGTCGCCCGAAGCAAGGGATGCTCGAATCGTCGCTTCCCACGCGGCTTCGTCAAACGGGTCGAGCGCGGTCAAACGATCTCCGTATGCGCGCGCTTCCGCCGGGGCTCCGCGCTCGATCGCGTCGCCGGCGAGCAGCAGGGCTGCCCGGCGGGAGAGCTCGAGCGCGCGCCCGGAAAAAGGGGCGAACCATTCCCAGGAAATCATCGAAGCCGGAACTTCGTACGCATAGGTACGCACGTAGCGCGAAAGGCGCTCGCGTATCTCTTCCGTAACGGCGTGCTGCCTGCCGGCAGTTCTCAACATCTCTTCGATATCGTCGAGATCGACCTGGAGATAGGGCGCGACCTGATAGTCGCCCGACTCCAAGAGCAAGATGATGCCGGGGTCGTGCATTCGCGTACGGATGCGGCTGACATACACGCGCAGAACCGAAGG
>DATKPZ010000190.1:0-9026 GCA_035523815.1 Alphaproteobacteria bacterium | reverse complement strand
TGAGATCTTGCGTAAAACGCTCGCGTACTTCGCCGTCGAGACGATCGTGTTGGAGCCGCGCGGCGAGGATCCGTATGAAACGTCGATCGGTGACGCCGCGGTGGTTTTTGAAGATGGCGCCTTCGTGATGCGTCCGAGCCCGATGACGCGCCGAGCCGAGGCCGATCGATTCGAGAGCGAATGTTCCCGCCTGGATATTCCGATTGCCGGCACGATTGCGGCGCCGGGTATGCTTGACGGCGGCGACGTGCTGCTTGCCGGGCGTACCGCATTCCTTGGGAAGAGCGCGAGCGGGAATACGATCGGCCGGTCCGGCTTCACCGCCGTCGCGCGCGCACACGGCTTCAACGTGGTGGAGGTGGAGCTTGCGCCGGATGTTCCCTCGCTGCGGTCGGTAGCTTCTGCCGTCGCGCGAGACACCATCGTCCTCGCTCCCGGCAAGCTCGACACGCGCGCGTTTGCCGGATTTCACACGATCGAACTCGAGCGCGGTGAGGAGCGAGCAGCCGGCGTGATTTGCCTGGGCGAACACCACGTGATCGCGGACGTGCGCTATCGCACGGCGCTTGCGAGAATGCGCAAAGCGGGCGTCGTGGTCGAGGGCATCGATCTCTACGATTTCGAAAAGGTGGGCATCACCCCATCGCTCTTGGCGCTCGCGCTCAAGCGCGATTAAGCGCTCGTAGGCCACTGATGCGCGTCGCCGTTCTCTCCGACATCCATGGTAATCTGGTCGGCCTCGATGCCTGTCTGGCCGATCTCCATGCGCAGGGCGGTGCCGACGCGATCATTGCCGCCGGCGATCTGTGCATCGACGGCCCAAAACCGAAAAAGGTGCTGCAGCGGCTGGAAGAAGTTGGAGCGCAATCGATTCGCGGCAACACGGATCGTTATCTCTCGGCGCCGGGAACGGAACGTTTTGAGACGCCCGAACACGCGCAGCTGGAGTGGACGCGCCGCGATCTGGGCGAAAAGTGGCTCTCGTGGCTGAGCGATCTCCCGTTCGCGATCCGCATCGGTGAAGATGATAATCAGCTGCTTATCGTGCACGCGAACCCGGCCAACGACGACGAGCACCTGTGGCCCGATGCCGACGACGAAATGCTCGAGCGGCTGATCGGTGACGAGCGCGCGACGACGATCGCGTTTGGGCACTTGCACCTTCCGTACGTGCGGGTCTGGCGTGGGAAAATGCTCGTGAACTGCGCCTCGGCCGGCCTGCCCAAGGATGGAGATGCGCGGGCTTGCTACGCGATCTTCACCGAGCGCGTCGGCGGCTGGGAGGTCAAACACCGGCGCGTCGAGTTTGACGTGAAGAAGGTTGCAACCCAACTCGCCGATTGCGGGATTCCTGGGAGTGGCGAATTGATCGCCACGCTGCGCCGCCACCGATATCGCCGCCTCAAAGGATTCGTACCGTAACACCTGCCATCGTCATCGACCACCTCGTGAAGCGTTACGGTGATTTCACCGCCGTCGACGACGTCTCGCTGCGTGTCGAAGCGGGCGAGTTCTTCGGCTTCCTCGGACCCAACGGGGCCGGCAAGACGACGACGATCAACGCGATCGTCGGCCTCGCCAAACCGGATGCCGGCTCGATCCGGGTTTTCGGCTGCGACAACCGCGAGCAGTGGCGCGAAGCGCGCCGCGCGATCGGCCTCGCGCCGCAGGAGTACAATTTCGATCGTTACCTCTCGATTCGCGACGTTCTCATTTTTCAAGCGGGCTATTTCGGCTTGCGTGGGCCCGCCGTGCGTGCGCGCGCCGATATGCTGCTCGAGCGGTTCGGCCTCACCTCGAAGGCCAACGTCGAATACACGAAACTTTCCGGCGGTATGAAGCGCCGCCTCACCCTCGCGCGCGCATTGATTCACGAGCCGCAGCTCGTCATTCTCGACGAGCCGACCGCGGGTGTCGACGTCGAACTGCGCTTGGAGCTGTGGGACCTCCTGCGAGAACTCAATGGCGACGGGTTGACGATCTTCCTCACGACGCACTATTTGGAAGAGGCCGAAGAACTCTGTAAAGACATCGCGATCATCCGTCAGGGGAGAATCGTTGCGCAAAAGCCGACCCGCGAACTGATCGCCGATGGCGCCAGTCTACAAGACGTATTCTTGGAGCTGACCCGCGCGTGACCGCCGCCGCCCGCTTCAACCGCGTCGCGCTCTGGACCCTGGTCAAGCGCGAGATGATTCGCAGCCTCAAGATCATCAATCAAGTGATCTGGCCGCCGATCATCTCGACGCTGCTCTACGTATTCGTCTTCGGGCTCGCGCTGGGGAGCAGCATCAAGAGCGTGCAGGGCGTGAGCTATGCGCAGTTCCTGATTCCGGGCTTGATCATGCTCCAGACCATCGATTCGTCTTACGGCGAATGCTCCAGCTCGGTCTTTCAAGGGCGCTTCATGAACTCGATTCAGGAGATGCTCATCGCGCCGATGTCGGCGTTCGAGATCGTCTTCGGCTACGTGCTGGGCTCGCTCGTCCGAGCCTATTTCATCGCTGGGCTCATTACGATACTCGGTGCCGTTCTGGTGCATACCTGGCCGCAGGATTGGCTGCTCTATGTCGTCGTGCTGACCTTGGTCTCGATCCTTTTTTCGTCGATGGGCTTGATCTTTGGGCTAATGGCCGAGAAATTCGATCACCTCGCCGTGTTGACCACCTTCGTCATCACACCACTCACCTTTGTCGGCGGCGTCTTTACGTCGGCCCAAATGTTGCCGCCCGTACTGCGCGCGCTCGAGCTTTTCAATCCGATCTTCTATACGATCGACGCGTTCCGGCGCAGCTATACGGGGGTGAGCTACCTGCCGCTTCAGGCGTCGCTCGGGGCCATCGCGCTGCTCGCGGTGATCGCGCTTGGCATTGCGTTACGGATGATGGCCGTCGGGTATAAACTGCGCACCTAGGCGAAAGGAAAACATGCTCTCATTGATCCTTGCCACGATCGGCATTACGCCCTGGAGCGGCGGCGATTTGCCCACGGCGACGCAGGCCGCGGCAAAATATCGCTTGACGGTGTCCGGCAAACCGGGCACGACGGTCCACTTGAACACGAGCGGTGTCGCCCATGGCTGGATCGCGGCGTTTTGCGACATGCACGTGTGCTCGCCTACGGAAGTCTCGGAGGTCATCCCGAAGTCGGGCAGCGTCGTGGTGCAGTTCGAATTGATCCGCGAGACGGACGATGCGCCGCACCATAGCGGCGCGGTCATTACCGGCAGCGACGGCTCACGTCTAGTCGTCCCGCAAGCTTCGCGCTAAAAGAAGAACGGATCGTGGGCCCGTTCGGTCCCGACCGTCGAAGGCGGTCCATGTCCGGGCATGATTGCGGTCGTCTCGGGTAAGGTGAAGATTTTGGTGCTCACGCTGCGCAAGATGTCGGCGTAGGTGCTCTGCTCGCCGTACGCGCCGCCGACGCTTCCCGAGAAGAGAATGTCGCCGGTGAACACGGTCGAATCGACGAGGTAGCACACCGAGCCGTCGGTGTGGCCCGGCGTATGCAGGACGCGAATCTGCGCGCCGTCGCCGAACGGAAACGTGGCGCCGTCATCCGCCGCGAGCGCCGCCGGCGCGAGCGCGCCGATTGCGTGCACGTCGAGCGGATGCATGACGATCTGCGCGCCCGGGTACTCTTTTGCAATGGCCGCGACTGCGCCGCAATGGTCGTTGTGCTTGTGCGTGATCAGGATGTACTGCAGATCGAATCCGCCCTCGCGCAACAGGTGCAGCAAGCGCTGGGGCGTGCCGGCCGGATCGACCAGGGCTGCGCGTTTGCGGTCGCCGCGGTAGATCACGTAGCCGTTGCTGTTCGGCTGCGAATCCTGCGTGTGCTGTTGTACGCCGTCCATCGAAACGCGGGGCGGCGCGAATGCGTCCGCGGCGCGTTCGACGAGGCGCTCGGGGTTCAGGTTCAAAGCTTTCGCGAGCGCGCGGGCCTGCTCGGCGTTCGCCGTGCCGCGATCGGCAAGCCACGCCTCGATGGCGGCGCCGTCGATGCCCGTTTGCGACGCCAACGCGAGAACGTCGGTGTGGTTTCCGCGGATAGCCTTGCGCAGTACGTCACCGAAGGTGTCCTCGAGCGGGATATCCGGCCAGCGGCTCATGGCGGGCTCTTCGCCGCGCAACCGGGAGCCACTGCCGGCGGGTCGAAGCCCAAGCAACCATGGAACGAGTCCTCATCATCGGGTCCGGCCCGGCCGGCCTGACCGCCGCGATCTACGCGGCTCGCGCAAACCTCGCGCCCCTCGTGCTCGCAGGCGGTCTTTACGGCGGCCAGTTGATGCTCACGACCGAAGTCGAAAACTACCCGGGCTTTCCCGACGGCATCATGGGTCCCGATCTGATGATCAAGTTCCGCGAGCAAGCCGAGCGCTTCGGTGCGCGGATCGAGAACGTCGACGCGACCTCGGTCGACTTTTCAAAGCGGCCGTTCGTCGTGCGTACGGCGGATGAAGAGTTTCATGCCAAGACGGTTATCGTCGCTACCGGCGCGAGCGCGCGATGGCTCGATATTCCGGGCGAAGAAAAACTGCGCGGGCGCGGGGTTTCTACGTGCGCGACCTGCGATGGCGCATTCTTCCGCGAAAAGCATATCGTGGTCGTCGGAGGCGGCGACTCCGCGATGGAAGAGGCACTCTTCCTCACCCGCTTCGGTCGCAAAGTCACCGTGATTCATCGGCGCGAAGGACTGCGCGCCAGCAAGATCATGGCCGAGCGCGCTCGGTCACACCCCAAGATCGATTTCATCTGGAACACGATCGTCGACGAGGTGCTTGGGGAGCATCACATGACGGGGCTGAAGCTGCGCAACGTACACGACGATAGCGTGATGGAATACGAGGCCGATGCGCTCTTCATCGCGATCGGGCACACGCCGAACACGGCGATCTTCCAGGGCCAGCTCGACCTCGACGAGATGGGCTACATCGAGTCGCCCAACGGTACCGAGACGAATATCGACGGCGTGTTCGTGGCGGGCGACGTGAACGATATCCGCTACAAGCAGGCGATTACCGCAGCCGGAGCCGGCTGCCGAGCGGCGATGGACGCCGAGCGTTATCTCGAAGCGATGGAGTTCTCGATCAAAGAAACGGTCGCCAGCTAATACAAGCGCGTCCCGTTCGGAACGGGATACTGCGGCCGAACCAGGACGACGTTTCCCTCGAGATCGTTCATGCCGAGCACGAGCACCTCACTTACGAAGCCCGCGATCCGTTTGGGTTCGAAATTGACCACCGCGCAAACTTGCGTGCCGATCAGTTCGTCCGGCCGGTAGACGACGGCGATCTGAGCGGACGAGTTTTTCTCGCCGATCTCCGGGCCGAAATCGATGCGCAGGGTGAAGGCGGCCCTACGCGCGCCCTCGAGCGGCTCCGCCGCGAGAATGGTCCCCGCGCGGATGTCGACCTTAGCGAAATCGTCGTAGGCGATGGTCATTGCAGCAGATCGCGCAGCGCGTCTTCCACGGCGGTGAAGCGGAACATATAACCGGATTCGAGCGTGTGCTGCGGCAGTACGCGAGCGCCCGTAAGCAGAACCTCCGAGGCTTCGCCGAGCGCCATCCGTAGCG
The DNA here is from genome assembly GCA_035523815.1 of Alphaproteobacteria bacterium. Taxonomy (GTDB): domain Bacteria; phylum Vulcanimicrobiota; class Vulcanimicrobiia; order Vulcanimicrobiales; family Vulcanimicrobiaceae; genus Aquilonibacter. Next base: position 3,449 of record DATKPZ010000190.1, on the reverse strand, counting down.
CAAAGCCGGGGACCGCGAAAACCGCCGGGCGACGGAGCGCTGCGCCGAGTTGCTGCGTGAACTCGATATTGGTAACCGGATGAGGGGCCGTGCCGTTGAAGGTGCCGCTCGCGCCGTCGAGCGCCATGCGGTAAATGCCGACGATGTCGTCGATGTGAATCCACGAGGTCCATTGTTTTCCGCTGCCGAGCACGCCGCCGAGACCCAGTCGAAAGATCGGAAGCATTGCGGCGAGTGCGCCGCCGTCGGAACCGAGCACGACGCCCGTGCGCACGATTGCGACGCGCATGCCAAGTTCCGCCGCCCGTTGTGCTTCGTGCTCCCATTGACGGCAGAGTTCGGCGAGAAAGTCATGGCCGGCGGGGCTGGCTTCGGTGTACGTTTCGGTTTCGCTGCTCGCGTAGTAGCCGACGGCTGAAGCGCTGACGTAAGCCGGCGGCCTACGCTCCTCGCGCGCCAGCGCGTCGAGCAGTGCGCGCGTCCCCTCGACGCGGCTGCTCCGCAGGCGCTCTTTTACCGCGTCCGTCCAGCGCTGAGCGATCGGCTCGCCGGCGAGGTTCACGATGGCATCGCATGTGCCGAGGCTCTGCGCGGCGGCTTGCGGCGTGCGCAGCGAGGCCAAGACGACCTCATCACCGCGCTCGAGCAACGCCGCACGCAGGTGCCTTCCAATGAACCCAGAGCCTCCTAAGATTCCAACGCGCAAAGATCTACCGTCGCGTCGTAGCGGCTGCGATTGCGCCGGAAATGTCGTCCAGCTCGTGGACCGCGCGACCCACGGCTGCGGAGATTGCCGCTTCGTTGCCGCTTGCGATCGCGTCATTGACGATCGGAAGCGGAACCGCCGCATATCCGCTGCGCCCGTAGGTGAGCTTGTCGAGCCGATGCACGATGCCGATCTCGGCGTTGCCGTCGATGCCGCGCTGGTCGGCGGCGATCGCGCGATTCGCGTACCGATTGACGGCAGCGAAGAAGGGACCGAGGTCGCGGCGGTACCGCTTTCCGGCGAGGGTTTGGGCGTCCGCGCGCAGGGTCGCGGCGTACGGCGTGAGACGATACGGCACGATTCCGCTCGCCAGGCGCATCGTGAGCAGAGCAACGAGCTGTGCCACGGCCCGGTGGTTGACGAATCCCGGATCGGCCTGCGTCAACGCGTAGTGGAGATCGTCGAAACCCGAGTGATAGACGCCGAAGATGCCGTGAAAGCCGACTTGCACGATCGGAATCCCCAGATCGTAGAGGAACGGTTCGAAATCCGAGCCGCCGCCTGGACCGCGCACCTTGATCCCGCCGGGTTGCGCCTGCCAGCGCTGGAAGAGCGTTTGCGAGGGCATGGCGGGGTCGGAGATCGCTTCGGTCGCGGGTAAGATCGCTTCGCGCAGCGCGTCGGCCGCGCTCCCACCGAAGCTCTGCCCGGTGGTGATTTCATCTTCGTTGATATAGGCAAGGCAACCGCTCTCGAGTTCGCCCTGGTGCATTCGCACGTAGGCGTTCGAACCGACTTCCCCGATCTCTTCGCCGTCGAATCCGACGACGACGATCGAATACTGTGGGCGCCAGCCGCTGCGATAGAGGTAGCCGATCGCGCGCGCCGCCTGCAGCACGACCGACGTGCCCGAGCCGTTATCGGTGACACCGTAGACCCAGGCATCGCGATGCGCGCCGATCACGACGCTATGCGTCGGATCGATGCCGGGGAGTACGCCGACCGTATTCCAGAGCCTGGCGTTGTGCTTGACGTCCATCTGGACCGTGAGCCGGAACGGCACGTTGCTGATGCCGTTCGAAATCGTGGCGAGAATGCGCTCAGCGTTGAGCGCAGTGATCGGCAGCGTGGGAATGTGAATCTCGTTTTGATTGAGCGCGCCGCGCTGAACCGAGCCGAGCGGGCGATACGGACCGTTTGGATAGGCCGGGCCGTGCAGCGATCCGTCATAATCGGCCGGATCCGAAAAGAAAATCACGCCCGACGCTCCGTGATCCTGGGCGCGCTTTGCAAGTTCGCCGCGAAATTCACGGCCGTAGCGAATGAGCGCGATACGCGTGCGTACGTCGACGCCGCGCGAAGCCAGAGACTCGTAATCCGCGGGTAGGCCGTGTCCCGCATCGACGACGTTTGCAACGGCGATACCGCTGCCGCTCCAGGCATTGAACGGCGGCCCGGCATCGCGGCGTGTGCCGTCGGGATCCTCGGGAATCGGAACCTCGCCGAGCTTGAACTTTATCCAATGCGGATAGCGGAACTCTTCCAGTCCGAGAAAGCGCGAAAAGGGGACGTCGTGCGTGAAGACTTCGTTGGTTGCGACGAATCCGGCAGCGGCAAGCTCGCTGCGCATCCACTCCGCGATGTGGTAATCGCCCGGCGTTCCGGCGTAGTGGGATTCTTGGTTGAGCCGGACCGAGTCGGACTGGGCCTGCGCGGCGGTAGGTTCGTCGATCACGAGCTGCTCGTTCTGGCGCTCATCGGCGCGCGCAGGGCCGGCCATGGCGAACAGGAGACTGGCGCTCAGGAGCGCGGCGATCATGCGATTCAGCGGCGAAGCCCTCCGTGGTATGCGTCCCTGGATGGGGCGTTCGTGCGCAGCAGCGCCCGAGCCTCGCGCTCGAGCCCTTGCGCCGCTACTTTGGGATGGCTGAGATAGAACAGGGTCATCACGTCGAGGACGAACCGATGGGCGCGGTCACCCGGTAGCGCCCGCAGGCGCTGACGGGCAGCATCGAAGAGGCTTCCAATGCGCGCGCGAAGCGCGGCCGCGCCGCCGTAGACGCGGCTAAAGTTCAATTCGCCGTGCTCGCGGTCTTCGGCTTGATCGATGAACGCGTCGAGCAGCACGTGAACGGCGCTGACGTAGGGAAAGTAGGCATCGTACGTCCCTGCGATCGCCTCGCGCCGGTCGATGAAGGCTTCAAAGAGCGGTCCGTAAACGTGAAACTGCGATCCGGCTGCGGATGCGAATTCGTGCCAGTCGATATCCCGGTATTGCTCGCGATGCTGCTCGTACCACCTCACGCAGCGTTGTTCGCGTTCCCCGGCCGGGTAGTGCTTATGCGTTTGCATCTCGCCATAGAGTTGCGCCGCATGCGCGAAGCGCGGCCGCAGTAGATCGAGATGAGGAACCTCCGCAAGTGCGCGCTGCGTGCGTTGTACGAGGTCGCGTAGATATCCGCCATCGTCGCCGCGCGGCCCGCACGCATAGTAGTCGCGCGTTTGGGCGGTTGGATCGAGTGCGTCGGCGATCGCTCGGTGAAGCACCGGATAGGCCTCGACGCCCACATCCGGGTGCCGGTCGCAAAGGTTGTCCAGATAATCGTAGATCGTCTCGAGCGGCGCGACGATTGCCACGTAGCGCCGCGCCGCCTCGGGTGAAAGGAACGTCGCGAGAATACAGGCGCCGGCAACGTGATAGGCCTTCCCGTCGACGCTTGCCAGTGCTTGCGAGCGCAGTTGC